>JAFGFK010000120.1 GCA_016931135.1 Candidatus Sumerlaeota bacterium
ATAAGATCGTATTAATCGTTTTTTCGTGATAAAAAGAAAAAAGTGTAGAAATGTAAACTCGGTCAAGACATAATCTCTGTTCTTTTTTTATTAAACCCTTTACAAATACCACAATATCTCCACGTTGTTTATGATATGTACCTATCTTTAGCAATCCTAATGGGGGAAATTTGTTGGGATAATCCGGCTCAACCAAAAGGATTTTAAGTGGACTTTTATTCAATCCGACTCAGCCTTTCTTATTCTTCTTTTAACATATCATCAAAATGTAATAAGACAAATAATAATTTTGAATATAAGTCTATGATAAGTTGGGTCAAGTGAAAAGATTACTCAATATGAGAGATTATCAGATACGTGATTTTTTCAACATTTTATCCACAAAATATACGGAAACGCCAAACTTATTTATAAGTTTTTCTTGCCATACCCACTATCAGCAATGTAATAATTTTTACCTCTTTTTAAGCACTTTTTCATCAGTTATGAAATCAATGTGGTCAACTTCATGCGGAGCGATTGCCGTGTTGATAGCAGTCCTAAAATGTGTGAAGGTTCGTCGTTCTGACTCGTGTCGGGAAAGATACGACCAACCACCCCACGGTGGTGTAAAAGAGGCATTGGCAAAAACGAGGAGACGGCGTGCTTTATCCCCAGTGAATGCCAGCGGACGTGTGATACTTCCAATCTCACTACCAACAATCTCAAGCCAATGAGACCGTAAAATGCCCATGAGCTGTACGATCTGTTCTGATGATGGGCGGGTTTTTGTTTCAAAGTCCCAAGTACGGTACATGGGGACACCAAGTGGTCCAACCATATAATCGGTGGGCTTCTCAACGAAATAGAAATCCTGATCGGGAATACAAGACACAAGGTGGGAGCAACCATTCGTTTCTGCCCAGGCGATCGTTTCTTCCCATCTTTGCTTTTTCTCAAGGTCGTTGGTGGCAGTCCATGCAGCAAGAATGAGCGGTATTGGCGGTGATGAAGGTTTGCATGGATTCAACTGGGCGTAGTGCGACAAACGCTTATATGCTTCATTCCATGGTATCGGATTAGGACAGATACATATCATATTTTTAGCCCGTATGTGGTCAATGGGGTCAATCTTCCAAGCGAATGTAAATTAACGCCATTATTCATTAATGATTTCTCTTTTATATTTCAAATAAAGATAAAAAAAAGCAAAAAATATATCTGTGTCAAGCAAAACAACTTTATTTTATTTTACATTCACTTGGAAGATTGAACTCATATTCCCTCGCCAGGGGAAGATAAATAACTTATCATCTTTTATATGGGATGTTGCGGTGTAAAATTAAATGGCTTTCTCCTTCGGGAGGGGCTTTGGATTTCTTGTAAATCGCCTTGCCGAACAAGCAGACGTTTGTATGTTCCTGAAGCTATGGCGCGTTCCAACTGCCGGGAGGACCAGCGCGGATTTGGAGTTTGAATGCTTGTTGGTACGAAAAAATCATTTTTTTAAGCTTTCATATTTCCCCGTTTGCCGCGTTTTGGTTTCGGAAGTTTGTTCTGAACAGTGGCGAAAAATGTTTTTGTGATTTCAGAGCTGGGATCGTAATCAATACTGGTGGAGTAAATGTCCGTGATGTTCTTGTAGAAAAGCCGTTCGGAGGCGCGGATGTCGCGGATACGCTCCAACAGATCATCGAAATATCTATCACCCAGGGTCCTGCCTTCCTTGATCCTGTCGTCATCGAGGGTGAAACCCTTTATGAGAAGTTCAGAAAGCCGGGCGGTTGCCCATTGGCGGAATGCAACGCCCCGGGAAGATCGAACACGGTATCCAACAGCAAGTATCGCGTCAAGATTGTAATGTTTCAGAGAACGGTGAACCTGGCGTGATCCCTCCTCTGTATAAGCTACGGCGGGCAAGCTTATCCAAATACGGTTTCTTGTGTTTTCTTACGAATCTATGATCTTTTTTCCGCTTTACAAAGAAAGCGTTTTACGTTATTGGTCAATACACAATACAATTGTTATAAACAGGAAAACATCTATGATTGAAAATTGCGGGAATTTTATGAGGTGAAAATATGATCAAAACAAAGAAAGTTGGCGATATGAACATAAATGAATTAAAGGACATCATAAAAGAGACGTTTTATGAAATTATCGATCCTGATCACGAACTGGTGATTTCTCCTGAAGTTAAAAACGATCTGAAAGAATCCCTTCAATCCAAAGAACGAATTCCAATAAATAAAGTGGCTGAAAAATTGGGGCTTGAATGGTAAATCTTTATGTATAATATAAATTTCACTCCTCAAGGCTTCAAGTCTCTTGAGTCTCTTGACAGGGAGATCGCTCAAAGAATACTTGATAAATTAAAATGGTTTATAGAACATATCGATGAAATCCGGGGGATGCCCTTAAGTGGCGAATTCACGGGCCTTTATAAGCTTAGAATGGGTGATTGGAGAATCATATATTCCATTGATCATAAAGAACGACTCATTACAATTCATAAAACAGGACACCGAAAAGATATTTATAAATAGAACCTGGACAGGTTGAGGGGCTTCCTTGCTTTTTTTATAAATCCATGATCTTTTTCCTTTTGGGTTTTTTGCGGATGCCTTCCAGGGAATCCAGAACCTCGATCATGCGGCGGCGATGTTTGTTTTGCTGCCTGAGCTGGGTTAAAAGTTCCCTCCACTCCCCCTGACGATTTTCCTTCTCATAAACCGGTTTCATCTTTTCAAGATGCCTCTTCGCCTCATGATAATTGGAGACATCGGAATAACTCAGAAGTGAATCAACGAGATCCCTCCAGATTTGAAGGGCAATATCCGGATAGGAGTCTTTTATGAATTCCGCCACGCCTTCAGATTTCTCCCCCTCCGGATTTCTCGATTTTTTAGATTCTTCATGCCATTTGATGACATCCTTCATCCTGTTTTCAAGTATGGCGATATCGATCAGGGCGTTATAAACAGGGAAACTTTCCCTTGAATAATAACGGGGAAACCTTATTCGGGGATCGGGCAATACCCAGGGCGGTTTGCTTGTTTTTGGCGCTTTGAAATGCGCATCATCCCCTGTTTGAGAAAAAGAGGATTCCTTATTCGAAAGAGATTTATATGGAAGATCTCCTTTCTCCAGATAATAAAGGAGATATTCCCTTGTTTCATTCCACACGCCAGCTTTTTCCGCCATTTTCTTTACATCAAGAAAACGCTCCTTATTTGCTGAGTTAAAAAAACTCAAAGAGCGCAACGCGGCGCATCGGGCATAATCCCTTTTTCTTCCAGCAAGGGTTTCAAGATACTCCATCATGTTCTCCGCAATGCCCCTGTAATTTCCAATGGTTTCATTGAAACCACGAAGCGCCCATTGCTTCGCCTTTTCAAATTCTTTTACCTCGATCAAACGTTTCACCAGATCTTCGTAACATAAAGTAATCGGCGCCTCGCGTTCCAGGATCGCAAGGATTTCCCCTTTCCTTTGCGCCTTTTCAAGGGCATAAATCGCCCATTTCCTTAAATCATCGCGTCTATATCTTTCATGGAACGAAACATGGTCCTTGTTTTTATCATGAACAGGTATCGGTATTTTCTCAAGCCTTTTGAGAAGCGTATCCGCAACTTTACTCCAATCCTTTATTGAATATTCGCCTTTTTCCAGGATCGCTTCAGCATCATCAAATAAACCCCATTGATCCTTCATAAGGGATTCTATCACCCAGAGGAGCTGTTCTACCGGAGAAAGGGAGGATTTGGGAATCGCCTGAAATACGATATCCATGCAGCTGGCGATCTGATCCGCGGTTTGTCCTTCATCATCCGAGCTCTCAATCTGCGGCAACCCATACTTAACGAGGTCTTCACCGAGGGAAACTGCGGCGTCCGCCTGATTCAATTTTAAAAGATATTCCAGGCGTTTTTCAACCGGGGCGTAATCAGGCATTTCCCCTTCTTGTTTCCAATGATTCCACCATGGCGTCATGCGGGCGAGTTTTCTGATTTCCCTTCTTGTATCCCTGACGATTTCCTCAGTATCCCCTTTTTCCAGGGTCATGGCGTCAAGGATTGATTTCCGGAAGGAGGCGCAATCGTTGACATGATCAAGAATCCATTTCTCCAGTTTCTCTTTATCCATGGATTTCAGGTAATCCCGGATCGACTGATCCGTATTTTTTTCTTTCTTGATCCAGTTTTTGATGTCGGCGTACTCATCGAAAGCGTCCGTCATTCCGGCAAGGAGAGGAAGGCGTTCGTCATCATTATCCACAAAAGGGATGTCTTCTTTGTTTTTTCCTTTTTCCTGATAAGCGAGAACAACTGCAACTGCGTGTTTACACGGGCTGTCATCATAGGGGCAGGCGCATAAGGAATCCAGTTTTTTTGTTCCTGACAATTTCACAAACGTGGCGTAGGTATCCGTCCCTTCAACCCATGCGAGGAGATTCCCATCTTTTGTGATGCAGAGATCATGGACCTGCCTTATATAGGATTTTCCGCGTTTAAGGATGGTGTCGCCCGCCCATTTTTCGAGGTCCCGCCGCGTCAGGTCGATATATTTGTCTTTTTTACTCATAGTTTCATCTTTCCCAGGAATTTATTGTTGTTTGAAGATTTTTTGATGGCAGAATCATTTTCGATGTCAAGGCAAAAGATTCCTCTAAAAATATTCGCGTGTATGGCGCTGAATTCTAACATTTACCCCGTGTTCCCTCCTCCTTCGCTAAAGCTACGGAGGATAAAGTGGTGAAAAAACGTATTAGAATACATTCATAGAGAACTGTTAGAATCCGCAGATGCGCGGTAGAGTAGAGAGGGGCTTGCGCCCCTCCCCCTCATCGAACCGGACGTGCGGATTTCCCGCATCCGGCTCTCCCGGGAACTCTCG
>JAFGFK010000121.1 GCA_016931135.1 Candidatus Sumerlaeota bacterium
AATAGTATGCGATGAGCCGGTATGGGAATTCGAGAAGGTGGTGGAGGGAAAGGATGTGCTCCACTCCTTTATTATCAAAAATCAGGGGGATGAGACGTTGAACATCGAAAACATCCGCGGGTCCTGCGGATGTACTGTCGCAAAGTCGGAAAAGAAAGTTCTTGAGCCTGGGGAGCAAACGGAAATCAAAACGACCTTCAACACCGCGGGGCGGGTGGGCAAACAATCCAAATATATCTATGTACATACCAACGATCCGGAAAACAAAATGTTCAAATTGACCATAAGCGGAGAAATAGAGAAGATGCCTGCGCCGCGAATCATTTTCAGCCCTCCCTCGTGGAACATGCAGTCCATAGATTCTGAATCGACAAGAGAAACTAACCTGAATATTTCCAATACAGGGGATCGTCCCCTGGAGATCAAGGCGGTCAAAGCTTCTACAGAGCAGATCAAGACGAACTTCAGCGGACCTGTCACGCTGAAGCCCCAGGAAAAAATGCCGTTGCATATTGTTTTCACCCCGGATATCATGGCTTCCACGATCCGTGAAAAGATCATCATCAGCTCCAACGATCCCAAGAGAGGCGAAGCGATATTCAATATTTATGGTTCCTTGAACATCGATAACAGGGGGATTAACCTGTGCGTACTCAAGGTGTTGGAAGAAGGGGAGGAAAATCAGATCGAATTATATATCCGGAACAATGAAACGTATCCTTTGAGTTTCAAGGCGCCGGAGGCGAAAGAGCCCAATACGATTGTGGTTCAGCCTAAAAACGTAAAACGGCTGTCTTTGACGGTGCCCGGGAATCAAAAGGAAGAGAATCCGGAAAATCCGGGTAAAACAAATCAGGCGTCCTCAAATCTGAAGATGGAGATCAGCGTTCCGTTGCAATCCATACAGCGTTCAACGGTGAAGGATCTTCCCCAATCCGCTCCCCCTTCCAAAGCCGAAGTTACGCTTCCCCAGGAAATCCGGAAGGAAGCTCCTTAGTTTTTTTCATCTGAGAAGACTTGCCCATCGAGAATATGGATAATCCGGCGGGTATATTCTGCGATTTCTCTTGCATGAGTTACAAGAATAATGGTTTTTCCCTCGTGGCTGATTTCCTTGAACAGGGACAATATTTCGCTGCCGGTTTTGGAATCGAGGTTCCCTGTAGGTTCATCGGCGAGCAGGATGGGTGGATTGTTCACGAGCGCCCGGGCAATGGCAACGCGTTGCCTCTCCCCTCCCGAGAGTTTGGAAGGGAGATGTTTTATCCGGTGGCTCAGTCCCACTTTTGTGATATATTCTTCCGCCTTATTGTGGCGTTCATGGAGAGACGCGCCATGATAAACCATAGGCAACTCCACATTTTCCCGAACGGACATCTGGGGAAGGAGATTGAAATTCTGGAAGACAAAGCCAATTTTCTGATTACGCGTATGGGAGAGTTCCACATCCGTAAGAGAATCCACGCGCCGCGCATCGAGGAAATAGAACCCTGAGGATGGGCGATCCAGGCATCCCAAGATGTGCATCAGGGTGGATTTACCTGAACCGGAAGGACCCATGATCGCCACGAATTCGCCGTTCTCTATGGTCAGATTGATTCCCTGAAGCGCCTGAACTTCGGTCAAACCCAGATGATAAATCTTCCGCACATTTTCGAGAAC
The DNA here is from genome assembly GCA_016931135.1 of Candidatus Sumerlaeota bacterium. Taxonomy (GTDB): domain Bacteria; phylum Sumerlaeota; class Sumerlaeia; order MWCT01; family MWCT01; genus JAFGFK01. Next base: position 1,663 of record JAFGFK010000121.1, read on the forward strand.
AATCAGTTTTTTCGATTCCCGTCGCATGTTCAGGATGATATATCTCCTCCTGTCAAGGAATATATAATCGATTATTTGGCGCCAAGAGAGGGTTTTGCCCCCTGATTCCGATCTTCCAGAACGCCGACGCGTTCAATTTTTTGGGTCGGATCGCGTAAGAAAGCCATCTCCCCTTCCTTGAAATCCCCCTCGATTACAATATGATTATCGTTTGCGACGCCGGTTTCAACAGGCTTTTTTTCAAAACCGCCATCGGTTTTGATATAGATGAATTCCTTGTCTTCCTCCTCGATGACAGCCTCCTGGGGAAGGAAGACCACATCCTCCAAACGGTTGATGAAGATGGATGCGCGAGCGGTCATGCCCTGGCGGAATCTTTTATCAACCTGATCGAATCTGATCCTGACCTCGAACTCCTTGCCCTTGGGTGAACCTGAACGGATCAGGTAAGGATTGTTTGAAAGGGGGACTATCCCTTTGGACGCCACCATTCCGGAGAATTCTTCATCCGGAATGGAATCGATCCTGACGATCGCCTTTTGGTTAACTTCGACTTTGCCTATGTCAATTTCATTAACGGGAACCAGGGTTTCCATTCTGGCGGGATCGGGTATTTCCATAAGGGTGGCGCGCCGCCAGACGGAATCCCCTTCTGCGATTTTACCCATTTCGCCGCCTTTCCAGATAACGCAATAGGAGACATTTCCAGGTCCATTGGCTTTCAGTACCGCGTTTTCGATCTTATCGAGGACGTCATCGAGGTTGTTTTGCTGCCGTTCCAGTTCCACCTTGGCTTTTTCCACTTCATTTTGTTTGATCTTATCATCGGAAGCCTGTTCTTCAATTAATTTCTTGAGGTTGATTTGAGCCTGTTTCAGGGAGAGTTCCGCCTGAAGCATGGCGATGCGGGCTTCATCTTCCGCGGACTTGGCTGCCAGGTTCTGGGAAACGAGGTATTTCTGTTTTTCATAATTGATGCGGGCGTCTTCTTTCTTAAGTTCCTGGAATTCCACCTGGGCTCTTTGCGCCTTCATGGTTAGTTCATTCCTGATTCTGGCAATTTCCCTGGATTCTTCCTTCTGCTGGAGATTGGTTTTTGCGATTTTCAATTCCATCTCATTTTCCGCTTTCTCCTCATCCAGTTCGGAGGTATCCATCCAGATAACCGGTTCTCCTTCCTTGACAGATGTTCCATCCGGAACGAGTTTGACGATTTTTCCCGATATATTGGAAGTGATGTTTTTCTTCGCCGCTGAATCCAGTATGCCAATGGAGGAAAGCGTAACCTCAAAGGGTCCTTTTTGTACGGGCGCAAGAGGTATATTCGAAAGAGAGGAAAGCGAAGAGGAAATAAAGCGGGAATACAGGGCATACCCTCCTGCTGCAAGAATCAGTATGATCACAATAATGACAAGTTTTGTTTTCATTCTCCCACTCCATAATGGGAATTATCGCGCGCCGCTCAATACAAATTCATACCCAAAGCCTTGTAAAGCCGGGCAATATTGATCTGATAATTCAAGAGTTCGTTAAAATACCGCGTTTGCGCTTCAAAGAGGTCATCCTGCGCTGTACGGACGTCATTGCTGGTTGAAAGACCGACATCGAACCTGCCCAGCTCCTGTTCCAGGCTTTTTCTGGATTGTTCCACGGTTCGTTTGAGAATGACCAGGGTGGATTCGCTCGATTTCACGCTGCGATAGGCTTGCTTGACCTCTCGCATGATTTCGCGTTCTCTCTGAAGCTGATCGGTCAGGATTTTATCAAGGCTTATCCGGGAACGTTTGTAGGATTCTCTTCTGCCAATATTGGGAAGAGGGACCTTCAGGGAGAGGTTCGCATCCCAGGAATTTTCCTCTCTCATATTATAGCTGTAATCGAAATCCTCATCGGCGTCTCCGGTTGCATACTGAAAGGAGAGGTCCAGATCCGGGAGAAGATCGTTACGGGCGGTTTCCAGGGCGATTTTCTGTTGTTTGATCGCGATGTCGCTCTGCATGAGTTCGAGGCGATTTCCCAAAGCCTTCTGGATACATTCCTCCTCGGAAGGTATGAGAATCTCGCCCATGAGTTGGAGGGAACGGGTAATGTCCAGTACGGAAATTTCCCGATTGAGCGGAAAGCCCAGTAAAATCAGCAATCTTTCGAGCTGATCTTCATAGTTCCGCCTTCGCGAGACTACGTTTTCGCGTTCCTGAAGATATTGTATTTCCGAGCGAGAAATCTCGCTTTCGGGAATCTGATCCAGGTTGAATTTGATCCGGGTCGCTTCCAGGAAACGGCGTTTCTCTTCGAGGGCGTCCAGACTGACCTGGAGCTCCAGTTTGGCGCGCAGAAGGTTATAGTATTGTTCTATCACGCCGAGTATGATATCCCTCTGGTTGAGGCGATCGTCGATTTCCCTTGAGAGAAGAGACAATTGGCTGCGCCTGAGGTTGGCAAGTCCCCTGCGGAATCCGGCTCTTCTCAAAAGGGGTTGAGTGATTCCGATCCGGGCGTCGTTCGAATAGGAGCGCTCCTCGTATTTATTGCGAGTCGAGTCCACCTCCGCCTCGATGTTTCCCCCTGTAGCGAAATTCTGGAGCGCGACAACGGAGCCTTTTTCCGTATGGGAATGAGTTTCCACGCGATCTCCATCGGGATCGGTTCTATCCTTTCCGATGCCGGTTTCCGCATTCAAAGTGACAAAGGGGAGGAACTCCGATTGAGCTTCGCGGAAATTCGACTGGCTGATCAAGAGATCACGCCGGCTGTTCTGAATATCGAAATTATTCTGGAGGGCTGTTTCCATGCAGGAACGGAGACTGACGTTTTTCAAATCCGGGAGAAGTTGCGTCATTGTGGGGGAAGTATGCTGAATGCCGGGAAGGCTTTCCATCCATTCAAGGTAAGACATTTTCTCAATGATAAGATTCATGGAGTTTGTCGCGGGCTGATCTTCAGAAAGGAGTTCCGTTTGAGCGGGGAGACAGGGGGATAACAGAAGCGACGCCATGAGGAAGGCGCGCCTGAAATATTGCCACGCAAAAATCCCTTTACGGGAATCGCATGTGAGCGTCGAATTCAATGATTCCTCTCCAAAAGTTTTTTCCTGCAGCGGTTTTTCCAAACCACTGAAAACCGTATCATGTGACGAATAAAAAGAGTGTATGTAATATCATGGAAGGGATTGCAAGGATTTCCGTACGTCATCTTTTGAAAAGGGCTGGATGAAATTTTTATTCTTTTTTCCGTCGAAATGGAGTATATAACCGTTACGCTCCGGGAAATGACTCATGACTTCCGTATTTTTTTCAGCGCCAAGGTCTCTGCAATAAAGGATCGGCGCCTTGAGCCAGGGATCGACGCTTCTAAAGCCAAAGACCCAACCTACCATAGGTAAGGACTTGACAAAAACCATGGCGGGTTTTTCAACGCTCCGTTCAACCAGATCATAGGGTTCCCTGATCTTTCCCGTCATGCCCATGAAATGCAGGGCTTGTTCAGGCGCAAAGGAGATCATGCCCAGCGCCAGGGAAAAAGCGAAAAAAACAGGGAAAAACCGGCGAAAGAGAGAAAAACCGCTCCCCTCCCGCATCCTGTCATGGATAGTTACAAGCCCCCTTGCCGTAAGGAGGGAAAAGGGCAGAAGCAATTCAAAATAATAGATCGGTCCCGCATCAGGAATTCCAGGGGAATAATAAAAGAGATAGGCAATGAAAAAACAGAGAATGATCGCCAGGCACCATCGGACGCCTTTCTCCAGGGGAATATGAAAAAAAACAGGTATAAGGAAAAGAAAAGAAATAGGCGTCCCGAGAAACCACAAATTGTATCGCCCGAGGCTGACCAGCAGATTTTGAAGTCCCTTCAGGGGCGTATGGATATAACGAAGTTCATCCAGCACGGGTCCGAATCCGAGGCGCTCCAGGGGATCATAAACATGAAACGGAAAACGGAAGAAACTCCCGCTGAGCGTCCGGTTATAAAGCAGCGTAGCGACAAAAACGGGTATCGCGCCTAAAATAACTCCAAGAGTGAAGGGAAACATCTTTCCCTTACCCTTTATGAAACGCCACAAGAGATAAAAGGCGAAGGGACAACCAAAACCCAGAGCTGTCAGTTGCCTGATATTAAACGCCATCCCGATCGCAAGCCCGGCGGCGATTCCCGCAAACCATGAATTCCGCTTCAAACCCCTGAAATACGTCCACGTGAAAAATGAAATGAAAAAAAGATTGGCGGCGTGAGACAAGAGATTCGCCGCATTGAAAAGAAAAAAGGGAGAGCATGTCAGAATCATGGAGGCAAACAAGCCGGTTCGGGAATCGAACAATTCCCTTCCCACCATAAAGAACAGGCTGATCGTCAAGACAGCGAGGAGAACCGGCATCAGATAACAGGCGCCGGCAATGCGAAGCCCTATGGCAAGGAGAAAAGGGAATCCGAGGGTATATTTCCCTGTGTAAACCTCCCTTGTAATGATAAATGTGTTGTCGAAACTCTTTTCAACAGGGGGGGGCGGAGCGAATATCTCCCCCCTCTCCATGATCTTCGCCTGAAATACATACGCGTTTTCGTCATCCGTGATGTATGTCTTTTGATAGACAAACCGTATGAGAACCAGAATGACAATCAAGGCGCACAAAGAGAGCAAACCGAGCAGAATACGAACATCACACGATTGAATACGCCTTGTTATGCGATCGATAGGATTGTTACCCATCCATAGGGCAAAGCCAAGGGAAAGAAGCGCCGCTGCCGGCGCCAGGAGGAACAATTTCCAGAAAAAGGATTCGAGAAACCAGGGAGAAAAATAGCGGATGTAGGAGAGGTTCAAATCATCCGAAATCGGAACAAGCCCTTGAGGGCCGCTGACATAAGTATAATCCCGTGGGATGAAGAAGTTAAGTTCCCGCGCCATGATAAAATAGCATAGTACAAGAACCAATCCCGAAACAAGCAAAAGAAAAGGAGAGCGCGAGGGAAAGGATTCATATCCGGACGGAATTGTTTCCTCGATTTCGGTATTGTTTCCGGTTTCGGTTTGGTGGAAATTCACCTTAAATTCTTATCCAGTGAAATCAAAGGCGTTATACGGGAGGATCAAGCTTCGATTCATCGCTCCTCCTCGTTGCTCTCATCGCTTTCCAGAACATCCCCCTCCTCTCTTTCAAAGGGAGAGGACGAATCAAAGGGCGTGCCTTCCTCGAGAGGAGTTTCTTCCTCAACTTCTGTTCTGGGACGATAAAAAAGTTTCCAATAAAGGTAAAGAGCCGCTAAAATGATAACGACTACAATGATAGTCCACAATACAGGGTGTGATTTTATCTTAGGCGTAAAAGGAGCCGGGAGAATCTGAGTCTTGAGGTCATAAGTTGTTTTCTCGATGTCCTGCTGGGCTTTTTTCAGGCTCGACAGACTCATTTTCGCCCGGAATACAACGTCATCAAGGCTTTCCAGCGTGGTTTCCATTTTCTCTATCTCGGCGTTCAATTCCTCGATCTTTCGAGAAAGCATCTCCGTTCTTTCGACGCGAAGGCGAAGGTCTTCCTCTTTCTTCAACTTTTCCTCCTCGGTTTCACAACCAAGAAAGAAAACGCCAAGTATCAGAAATATAAGCCCTACAGTAAAATGCCTGTATGCCTTCATGAGAAAACCCTCCTTTTCACGAATTCAACCATATAATACGAGTAAATTTCTCCTATAAAGAGTTTGTTTGTCAAGCCTTGATTTAACTTTTTCAAAGGCTCAAGATTTTTTATAATACTTCAAGGCTTCCGGCATCAGACTCTTGATATTGTCAATACGCTTCTGATCGGAGGGATGGGTGCTCAGGAATTCGGGAGTGGCGCCGGACTTTCCCGCTGCCATTCTTTTCCAGAAATCGACCGCTTCCCGGGGATCGTAACCCGCCATTGCCATGAAAATGAGCCCCAGATGATCCGCCTCGTTTTCATGCAGCCTGCTGTAGGGAAGAACCACTCCCACCTGAGCCCCCAAACCAAAGGAAGTGAGAAACAGGCTCCGCGTCGCTTCGGGTTGTTCCTCCAGCGCCTGGGAAAGCGCAGCGCCGCCCATCTCCACCATCAATCCCTGGCTCATCCGTTCATTGCCATGATTTGCCACGGCGTGGGCGATCTCATGCCCCAATACAACCGCCAAGCCGGTTTCATCCCTTGTCAAAGGCAGAATGCCCGAATAAACGACAACCTTTCCACCCGGCATGCACCAGGCGTTTATCGTATCCTCCTCTAGGAGATTGAATTCCCATTCATATCCATCCAGGCGATCGGACATGTCATTATCCACGAAGTATTTTTCAACCGCCAGTTGAATATTGCGCCCGGTTTTTTTCACCATAGCGGCATTTTCCGCATCAGCGCTCAATTGGTGGGAACCAAGAAACTCCTTGTAAGAGGTGAAACTCATGGAATTGATTTCATTGGAAGAAATCAGGTTGATCTGCCTTCGTCCAGAAATCGGAACCGTGGAACATGCGGATAAAAGTAGAACCGCAAAAAGTAAACAAAATGGAATCCGTCTCGATGGTAACATTCCAGGCATATTTTTTCTCCCATAACAAAAGGTTTGTTTCGCTTAACATCCAGAATATATACAGATATATATAGGGCGCGATATGATAAACTGTAAAGTGGGAAATTGGCAAATATTGAAAAGACAAACAGGGATTGCTGGTTGTTGGTTGTGGGTTGTTTTGTGTTACACTCATCCCTGTTCACATACAACGCTTGACATCAAAGATAAAAATGCTTTTGGGTTAATCAATAAGTGGATGAAACAGGCGAAGAAACATGGCAAAAACCATTATAATCGGAATGAGCGGCGGGGTGGACAGCGCGGCAGCAGCCGGAATACTGCTGCGGGAGGGTTGGGACGCGCGGGGTGTTTTTCTCATCATGCAGGAAAAATCGCGCCAGGCGGAAAATGAAAACGATGCGCGCAAGATCGCAAAAAAACTCGGGGTCCCTTTTCAAACCATGAACATCTCGAGTCTTTTCGAACAAAAGGTTCTCCTTCCATTTGTTCAGGAATATCTTAACGGCAGAACCCCCAATCCGTGCATATTATGCAATCCGGGGGTGAAACTTCACAGCTTGATGGAAGAGGCAAAAAGGATCGGGGCGGAAAAGGTCGCGACTGGGCATTATGTGAAGGTGGAATTTGACGAATCCCGTAATCGCTGGATTTTAAAGCGGGCAGAGGACAAAAAAAAGGATCAGTCCTATTTTCTGGCAGGGCTTTCCCAGGAGGCGCTCTCCATGCTTGTCGCCCCTTTGGGAAATTTGACAAAGGAAGACGCGATCCGGATCGCAAAAGACCTCGATCTCGATCTGGCGGTAGAAAGACCTTCGAGCCAGGAGATCTGTTTCATCGCGGGAAATTACAGGGAATTCTTACAATCAAGGCTGGAAGTTAAAAGCCGGAACAAGCCGGGGGATATAGTGGATGCGCAGGGGCGGATTCTGGGGAGGAGCAAGGGATTGGCGCATTATACGATCGGGCAAAGAGAAGGGCTGGGAATATCGAGTCCTTATCCCCTTTATGTCATTGAACTCGATCCCACGTTGAACCGCATCATAGTGGGAAAAAAGGAAGAGACTTATTCCCAAAGCCTGCGAGCGGGGGATTTGAACTGGGTAGCCCTTGAAGATTTGAAGGAGGAAATCCGCGCTGATGTTCAGATACGATACAGGAAAAAGGCT
>JAFGFK010000122.1 GCA_016931135.1 Candidatus Sumerlaeota bacterium
CCCACTCCATCGCCATCGCCGACTCCTTCACCTACGGAAACCCCCACTCCGACGCCATCGCCATCAGCCAGCCCATCGCCAACGCCTACGCTATCACCGACCCCGACGCCAACCCCAACCTCAACGCCAGGCTTACAGGACCTCGTGGATTACATCCTGGAAAGGGGCGTATTCGGGCAGGATATGAATGATGACAAGATCATCGATGTATCAGACATCATCACTATCTTAATGGAGTAAATGCCTTTTAAAGAAGAAATAGGATATGAGGCGCAGGGGCATGTCCGCCCCTTGCCTTGTCCTGCCGAAGTCTTGACGAAGACAGATGGGGGTATCGGGGGCAAAGCCCCTGACAAAAAAGGATTGTATCATGGTTTTTAGAAATTCATGCATCGGATTTACCCTGATCGAGCTTTTGATCGTGGTGGCGATCATTGCGATTCTTGCGGCGATCGCCGTGCCGAATTTCCTCGAGGCGCAAACCCGCTCCAAGGTCTCGCGCGTTAAATCCGACATGCGCTCCCTCGCAGTAGCCATCGAATCCTATCACACGGATCACAACCATTATCCCTGGTACGAAAAACCGGGATATCCCCCGCGTTACAACGCCACGATCTACCGCTTGATCTTTCTCACCACGCCAACGGCTTATATCACATCCGTGGATATTGCCGATCCTTTTCTTCTTGGAGGATCGAACAGCTACGATGATGGACTTCCCCGGTATCATCTGAATTACAGGAACCACGAGTTCTGGGTTTACTCTTTACATCCGTGGTTCCGGGCTTCGGTATGGATATTGAACAGCATCGGTCCGGATAAAATTGCGAACCAGGGACTTCTTACGGAGATGCAGGCGCGGGACTTGATCGCTCCCGGAACTGTTACGCTGTACGATCCCACGAACGGCACGATCAGCCCGGGCGACATGCCGCGCGCCGGCGGCGAGACAAAATTCAAGGGATGGTTCTGAAACAAGGAACAATGAGCGGTGAGCGATGATCAACAAACCGGCATCAATTACGAATGCGAAGAAACGGTTTTATCTCGAGAAAGGCTTCTTTGGCTTGTTCTTTTGTGATGTGGGGTTTTAATTTGTGAACGCGCCCTGCGATTTTATCAGGATGGGAAATCTTTTCCTCATCAAAGATCCAGGATGCGGTGGCTGAACGCTCCAGTTCCTTGACGCCCTTCTTTCCGGTTATCTTGCATATCTCCGAAATTGCCTCTTGTTCGTTACTATTCAATTGAACGAACCTTTTGGGGAAATCAGCGTTCTCTCCGGGTTTAAACCTGATCCCATAGATACCGGAATGTTCCTAGTCTTTTTCAATAGCGCCATAGAAATCAAATCCTTTATTTTTTCTTTAACCAGATTATTTGCCTTATTTCTTACCTTTATTGTAATTGATTTTCAAGATACCATTTCATGATTTGCCATGCAGGAGCGGATTTCATTGATTGTTTGATGGATTCATTCATATAAATATTTCTAAGAAAAATTCCAAACTCCTTTTCATACTCAACAGCCTTTAAGAGGAATTGTCCCTGTTCGATATCTGTCGCATCAAAGAGAAGGTCAAATAGACGCACTCCATCTTTTAACAGTAAAGCGCGCCAAATAAATCGCGGTAAAGGTTCACATAATATCTTTTCGAGATACTCGCCCTTAAGCAAATTAGAATTGAACAGATCCTGCTTATATTCGTTAATGTTCTCTAAATGAATATCCCATTCTAAATTCCCGGAAAGGTCCTCTGGGAAAAACCGCTGTATTTGTTTCAGGAATGAGCCGTATGATTCCACAATCTGATAAACCAATTCAAATGGAATTCTAATCTTATGATAAAGAGGAACCAATACAAACTCAGGAACAGCTCGATATTCTTCGCCCCATGCCGACGCCATACTCTCTTTTTCATCATTTATCTTTTTTCCATCCAGTATCATTCTTCCAAAGGGTCCCGCCTGATCATCATGAACGTAAATTTTATCAATGTGGAAGATATTGAGGTTGAAGATGGGAGAATCATCGGCATTGTCGGATGAGCTCATACTGAAACCAGTTACAGTAACGGCGTGTTTCCCCAAAAATAGAAATATTTCCCCATTCTTCTTAAATAGATCAAATAGAAGCAGAGGGGGAATGCCTCCCATTATATAGGCGTAAATGACGCTTCTCAAAAGATTTAAATCAATGGTTTTGATCAGATAAGGCTCCAATCCAACAGAACGAATAGCCGCAGCCATCTGTTCCGCAGTTAATCCATGTGAAGGCAATCCCCGCGATGCCAGTGGGAATTTTTCATTGGCTGCTTTTGTAATTTCAACTGGGGAGGAAATGGCGTGTTGAAAAAGCATACCGGTTTTTTGAAAGCTAGACCACAGGGCGCTTGTGGCGCATGCTGCCACAGTCTGATCCTGCTCCTGAAAAGCAAGACTCTCTATTTCAAGTTTTATTCCAAAGAGATTGGCGTGATATGTCCGCGTTACAGGGAAACGCCTTCTGCCGCCATCAGGTGGGTATGTCCTTAGACATGTTCTTCCAATGACAGAACCGGGCAGGGGACGGATAATAATAAATCCCAGATAGGAGTCCTGTATCTTCTGGTTATCAAGCTCACGCTTCTCTTTACGCAAAAAATTCGAATATTCTGCTTGAGAAAAGGATATGTTGAAAAAGTGAAGACGGACACATCTCAGAGGATAAGGCTGGAAACACCTGGCGTAATAAGCCGCAAAATCTTCAAGATAATCCCGATCAATATAATTATTTTCTATGACGATTGTCTTTGCCCGAAGTTCATCGAAGTATGTTTTAAAATAGGAGAGATGGATTTTTTTTTGGATGTCTTCTATGATGTTTTTCGATTTGTTGGCAATGATTTCAGAAAGGCGTTGGATTGAATACGTGATGACTTCATAAGGGAATTCATTCATGGTTAGATGTCAAAATCCCATGGGTTTGCGAATGCTGTCCGTGTCTATTTTACGCGCATCTTTCAACCTGTCGGAAAAAGGGGTTCCACGCTTAAGAACATCCTGTAAAGACTTCTTTCCTTCATCAGAAGATAGCCATTCACAGGTTTTTTGAGCGGCTCTTTTCGGATCACCACCATCAAAATAAGGTTTGATTTCAACTGACATGTTCAATCCCTTCCATGTCAAAATATAAAATGAATTTATATGCCCCAACTCCCGTTTAATTTATCAATTAATCTTTTTGAAAAATATAAGGGAAGTCAAGTCCCAAATTAGAGAGAAAGGAAATATTTTTAAGGAATTCCAAAAGATCATATTTTTTATAATATTGTATTTAATGGCGTTATATCTATTTTTGGGGGATTCATTGGATCAATCTTATTCATGACATCTTTCCTTATATTAAATCCTTTCCTGAATTTTACTGGTTTTTCAACAGAATTCTATCATTGATATATAAACTCGATTACCCGCGATTCTCTTTTGGTACATCGCAGAAGGTTTTCAAACGCTCAAGACCTTTGCGCATTCCTCGCCGAACTGGCTGATGACGCGCACCGCGATCTTCTGCCCTGTTTTCCTGATCTCTATAGGGTGGGATTTGTGGCTGTATAACCGATCGAAGGCTTCATCGTCTATTTCAATCTTGAAGGTTTTTTCCGCCTGGCGTTTCGCGCTCGATGCAGCGAGGCTGGAAAGACCCTTCTTCCATTTGTCAAACTCGTCCTTGTCCCCTCCGCAGAAAAAAACCTGCTTTACCATGAAATTGCTGCCGTCATAATCGTCATCCAGCATCCAGTAGGCGATATCCGCCACATCGCGCGGCTTCACCTCATAGCGCACCGGATCATAGATATCGAGTCCCCGGATTTCCACGTAAACCTTTCCCTTTTCCCTGATCAGTTGAATATCCGGCTCCCCTATCGTAACAAAGGACGCGGCTTTTCTGTCTTTTTTCAAAAGTCCATCCTGCATCAGGTCATCGTGCATCCTCGCCTTTGTCACCTCGAAGCTGCCCATGCTCGTTGTGATATTCTGATTCTCGATATTGCTTTCAAAGGAAAAGCCGAGTATGATGAGCCAGTCCGCATCGCCGCGCGCGCGGCATTCCTTGATCGCCTCATTGACCGCGTGGCGGCTCACTGCGCCGAATTTGGGTCCAATGTGAATATAGGCTTTTCGTTCGCCTTTTGCGGCGTTATAGAATCCTTCGGCGTGAAGGTAGCCGCTGCTCAGGCGATCCACGCGGATGAAAACCGCGCATTCATTGCGAACGCCGTTCTTGACTCCAGCGGATTTCAGATGCTCGAAGATGCGTTCCTCGAAGTTTTCCAGTTCGTCTTTTTCCGGAACCTCCCTGTTCAATTCCTC
>JAFGFK010000123.1 GCA_016931135.1 Candidatus Sumerlaeota bacterium
AGGAAACAGGATAGTATCTTGTCCGCATCATCCAGGAACAATTCCCCGAGATCATTTTTTACCTTTGGAACTTCCAGCTTCTTTCGCAGAAGATCGTAATCGATCTTCAAAGGTTTGGGCGTCCCGATGAGTATGATATAATGCGTTGATTCATTGTTCATGTACCATACGCTCATCTCCGGAAAGACTCTGTAAAAGGTGCGTAGAGCCAGGCGGAACATCTCATCCGAAAGCCCGCCCAAGGGCATCCATACCACAACCATGCCTTCCTCGGTTATGCGTTCCCTGCACAATCGGAAATACTGGTAATCGTACAGATTGGCGTTGGATTTGTATCGCAGATCCGTGCAGTCCGTGGCGATGATGTCGTATTTTCTTCCCGTGAAACGGAGGTAACTCCTCACATCGTCGAGTATGATTTTATACCGGGGATCGAATGTCAAATAGCCGGGATATGCCTCGGTAGCATACTCTTTCAAGGGAAGCGGCATGGGGGCGTTTCTTTTCACAGGCAGGAGAATCCCGTGGTTGGAGGCAAGAAGGTCCGGCGCGCTGTCCATTACGGTATCGCATATCTCCACGCAATGAATGTCCTTTATCGCGTCGAAGCGGGTATAGGAATAAGACGCCCCTCCGCTTCCAAAACCAACCGTAAGGGCGCTTTTCGGATTTTTCAACAGCAACATAGGGATATGCGCCAGGCTCTTCTGATCCGTGAGCAGAATGCGATCCGTTCCCGCCACTCCTACATTATCCACATACAGGGTGCGGTATTTGAAGGAATTTTCCAGAACGGAAACCGTGGCAAGGGGTCCTTCCTTGTAAAAGACCATCTTCTCCGTGGGGGACTCCTCCTGGAATTGAGCGCCCCGCGGCGCCCTTGCCACAAGGATCACAGCGGATAAAATGCAGATGACATACAGCATGGTTCGTTTGTTTTTTGTAAGCATGGGATTGATGATGAACAGGTACAGGGCGATCAGGATGTTCCCGAATGCCAGGAGATAAATCGTGCCGGCGATCCCCAGGATCGGTATCAGGATGAATCCCGAGGCGAAAGAGCCGAAGATCGCTCCGATCGTGTTCAGGGAATAGATGCGCCCCACCCCGAAACCCACGGATTTGATGCGATCCACGCATATCTTCGTAACCACCGGAAAAGCCATTCCCATTAGGAAGGTGGGAATGAAAATTGCCGCAATGGTTTTGGCAAACACGTTCATGACTCCCGCCGCCCAGTTCAGCGTGGCGACTTTTTCATCCAGATCAAAGGGCGAAATCCCGGGTCCCAGGTAGAATATCGCAAAAAAGGAAAAGGCGCCGAATAGTCCGATCATGAGCTCGATCAAGGCAAATAACCGCAGACAGTCCTTCTGTTTGTCAACGAACAGGCTCATCGCCATCCCGCCCAGGGAAAGACCGATCAGAAAAACCGTCAGCATTGCCGTGAAGGAATAAGTCGTGTTTTTCATGACATCAAACGTGAAAACCAGCGCCCGGTTCCATACCACCTGGTAGGATAGGGCGATGAATCCGGAAATCGCGTAACACCATAAAACCGCATGAACGATTTTCCTTGATGACGCCGCATCCTCCTGAACCGGAATATCCTTGATCTGCGTATTCTCATCGGTTTTGTTTTCTTTTTTATCTGGAACCGTGGGCTTGACGCCTGAGGCAAGAAGGATGCTGACTATTCCCACCAGGCAGTTGACGCCAACCGCCACTATGGTCGATCCACGAACGCCCAGGGCTGCGATAAAAACGAATCCCGTAAGAAAACAACCCAGAACCGCGCCCAGGGTATTCAGGGAATAAAGCGCGCCCACGTTCAATCCCAGGGATTTGTTTTCCTTTACCATGAAACGGGAAAGAACGGGTAGCGTCCCTCCCATCAGCGTGGAAGGTATCAGTAAAACAAGAAATGTCAGAATGAACCGGATAAGACTGAGGACAAAGAAACTGGCGTCGAAGTTCCGGTACACAGTGCGGTAGATAGGATCCATGAAAGAGAGGATAAAGGGTAGAAGCAGCCCGGATACGCCGATCCCGATTTGCAACATGCCGAATATCTTCAGGTTATTCGGATAACGATCCGCCCATTTACCGAAAAGATACGATCCGAGAGCCATCCCCCCCATAAACGCGGATAGCACAGTCGCCACGGCAAAAAGTGTGGCGCCGAAGAGATACGTCAATTGCCGGGTCCATACCACTTCATAGACAAGTCCCGATATTCCCGAACCGAAAAATAAAAGAAACACAATGGTTCTAATGAATTTCAACCTTGCGTCTTTTGCCGGGATTTCACGAACCGATTTTATTGATTCTTCATTCATCTTTGCTTCTTTTGCTCATAATTTGAGGGGACACATAGCCCTTAGTCCCCTTTTTTTGCAATCAAAAAGTCTTGCATTATGGATTTTCCTTCCTTTAATGACTTATAACATTTCCGAAAAGGTGCAGCGTCTTGTCCGAAAAGAAGTCCCTTATCCGGGCAGCCGGAGTCGTAGGGGGGATTACCCTCCTTTCCCGCATGATGGGCTTGATCCGCGACGCCTTCATCGCCGCAAGGCTGGGCGCCGGATACTATTCCGACTGCTTCAATATCGCCTTTGAAATTCCAAACCTGGCGCGCCGCGTATTAGGGGAGGGATCCCTCTCCGCATTTATCGTCCCTGTTTATTCCCGCGTCAGAAAAGAAGAATCCGAAGAAACCGGATGGCGTTTCGTCTCCAATGCCATCAATACCTTCACCATTGTAACATTGATCATGACCCTCCTCGGAATCCTCTTCTCCAAACAACTCTTCATGCTCTTTGGAGGACTCAAGTTTTACGCAAAGGGAGAGAACCAGTATCTGAATCTGGGCTTGTCCCTTACCAGGATCATGTTTCCCTATCTGATGTTTCTGACAATCTCCTCTTTGCTCATGGGAGTTCTCCACACGCACAGGCATTTCGCCACTCCGGCTCTGGGTTCGGTCATGCTGAACCTGGCTATTATCCTGGCTGCCCTGTTTTGTACCGGCATGGCGCCCAACCGGTTCACCTTTGTCCTTGCCTGGGCGGTTTTCCTGGGAGGGATTCTCAGGGTGGCAATCATGATCCCGTCCCTTTTTTTCCATGGTTTTCGCTATACCCCTTTACTGAAAGTCACCTCTCCCAGGCTCAAAGCCCTTTACCGGATGATGATCCCCGCCATGCTCGGGCTCGCCGTTGTGCATATCAACATCAGCGTTGACTCCAATTTCGCCAATTTCCTGGGACCCGGGCGCGTAACCTATATCCGAAACGCCAATCACCTGATCCAGTTTCCCCTCGCCCTTTTCGCCACGGCTATCGGAACAGCCATTCTTCCCCAGCTCACCGGTTTCCTGCTCGATCATAAAAAGAAACATCTCCAGGAAATGGTCTCATTCGCCTTTCGCATCAACATCGTGATCTTTGTTCCCGCCACGATGGGCTATATAGCCATGGGGCGTCCCATTGTAGAGATGGTTCTTCAAAGGGGATTATGGACAAATGACGCCAGCCAAAATACCTATTTCGCCCTTCTCTTTTACTCCCTGGGTCTTCTCCCACTGGCTTTCTTGAAGATTATAACTCCCCTTTATTTTGCCCGGGAGGATGTCATGACCCCCTTTAAAATTGGAATGATCGCCTTGGTATCCAACATTATCCTGAACGCCCTTTTTATCCTGCTCACTCCGTTGGAGCATGGGGGACTCGCCTTAGCCTCATCCCTATCCGCAGGCATCCATTTTTTTCTCCTTTACCGCAAAGAAAAAGAGGCGTTTGGTCCTGTTTTCTCGCATCAGGTTCGCCAAACATTTTTTCGCACCCTTGCCGCCTCTGTTCTCATGGGCTTATGCGCCTGGGGTCCCTACCGACTCCTTCTATACATTCATCCATCTGAAAGATGGATCTTTAATGCCCTGTTTACCTTCTGCGGTATCGGAACGGGTATCGCCAGTTTCCTTTTGTGGGGGAAATTGCTGCAAATCGAGGAATTGGATCAGGTGAAACGTCTCCTCTTCAAACGAAAGGCGTCAAACATCTGAAATGTTTCCCATGTTGAAACCTTATCATTGCATTTATAATTCTTGGATGATAGGGAGTTCATATTATGACTGTAAATGAAGGATAGCCTGTTTTGGATAATGAATGGATCATCGAAGTAACCGGTTTTCTGAATAATCGTAAAGGGCGCCTGATCTACGAACAGATCACGGGGGAATGGAAAAAAGGCGTGGATACCCTTGTTCTGGATTTGAAAACCGTTACCGGCGTCAACAGCATGGGCGGCGCCTGGATCATGCGAATACGGCAGCATGTTCATGCCAGGGGACTTGTTTTCTCCTGCGTCAACTTACAGAGCCATGTGGAAAACTACCTTCGCATGATCGCCCCGGTGGTTAGCCATCTTTCGCTCAAACCCCCAAAGCCCCCAGGCTTTTTTGAAAGCCTGGGCGCGGCGTTTTTCAACGCCCTCGGCGAATCCCGCGAGGTCTTGAAACTCATGACCGATTCCATTTACTGGACATTTATCGCGCCTGTGGAAGGGAAAAGAATCCGCTGGGCAAGTCTTTTTGAAGAACTCCATGAAATGGGCGTGCGCGC
>JAFGFK010000124.1 GCA_016931135.1 Candidatus Sumerlaeota bacterium
ACATCGGCGATGGAGCGGGAGAGCTGCGCGGTTGAGACGCGCACATAGGCGCCCTTCACAGTGCCTTCCGCGCTGGAACCTGTGTTCTGCAATCCTCCGGTAAGTCCGATCATATCAGGCGAGATGACAAAACAGGCATCGATATTGGCGTCTTTCCGGAACATTTCCGCAGGGGAATCGGGGGAACCGGTCAGATCGGCAGCCCAGATGATTTTCACCTCCTCCCACTTGATTTGGGCGGTCTTGAGAATATCGTCCAGCATTCCCACATGGGGTCCGCCTTTCTGGAGAACTATGGTTTTGCCTTTCAGGTCGTCGATTTTTTTGATCTGTTGACGAACCACCATGTGATCGCCCGCAGACCATGTGAGTTGAAGGATGACAACGCCCTGGGTGCGCGGATCGCGTCCGATCGCCTCGCTTGCCATTCCAATCATCCGGAAAGTTCCGCGCAAAAACGGGGTTTTCCCGGAAAGGTAATCCTTTACCTGCTGAATGAAATTATCCCCCGCCGTGAGCTGGATATCGAGTCCCTGTTTCTGGAAAATCGTGCCGGGCTGGGTGCGGAGCCCGCCGCTTGCGTAAAACGTGACCATGTCCCCTCCCCATGTGATGTATGGAACCATAAGGGGTTTGGTACGGGTAACCGCGCCGATGGAAACGTTACCGACCAGATCGACAAAACGCTCCTCGGCGAAGCCGGATATTCCCAGCATAAGGCATGAGATGATTATCATAAGGATGGTGATCCTTTTCATTTTGAGTAATGCTCCTTTCATGAAATTGAGATGGCGCCATTTGCGGCGCGTCCAGATATTTAATTTGAGTTTTCCTTTTAGACTTTTCCCATCATGTGCGTTTTATAATCATGTATTTTTGACCGGAAAGAGCTATCAAGTCAATGGTTTTCGGACAATATTCGCCCCGTTTCTATAATTTAAGATTCCGGATAGATTGTCCTATGGAACGCAAAGTTTGCTGTTCTTCCGGATGAATGTCGCCGAATGGACGCGGTCCAACGTTCAAAAAGAACACAGCGTTACGGGAACGCGCCTCGCGGTAAGCCTTCAGTATCTCCTCTGAGCTTTTGACATCATGCCGCCAGGGTTGGTAAGACCAGCCGCTGTTCAGGTTCCACCAGCTGGCGGTTGGTTTGTCCCCTATTTCCGTGCAATTGAAACCGATCTTGTTCTCTCCGGGGAGGTCCAGTTCCCAAACCTGGTAATCCTCTCCCGGAAGGGGCGGAATATGGGTATTGTTCGCTATCATCGCATTGGGTTGAAGTTCATGGATCAGGTTGTATGTTCCCTCGAGATCCCAAGGACCTTTTTGCGCGAAGTAGTCGATCTCCTCTCCCTCGAATACGTTGCGGGGCCAGTAACCATCAAAGATGATGCCGCCGATTTCTCCGAAATTAGAGCATAATTCCCGCAGCTGGTTCTGGTAATAAGCCACGTATGAATCCCAGTCCTTTCTGTACCCTGGATGCGTCCAGTCCACAAGGGAATAATAAAAATGCAGGCTCAACCCCCTTTCGCGGAGGGCGGTTGCCAGTTCGGAAAGCGCATCCCGCTTGAACGGGGTGTTGGTGATTTTGAAATCGGTCAGCGCGGTATCCCACATGCAGAAGCCGTCATGATGCTTTGACGTGATGACAAGGAATTTCTGATCAGCTTCTATCATGAGGTCCGCCCATTCGTTGGCATCGAAACGCGCAGGATTGAATTTTTTCATGAGGCTCTTGTATTCATCAAAGGGAACGCGATCCGTGAAGTAAGTCCATTCCGTGCTTTGCCGCAGGCAGTATAATCCCCAATGCACGGAAAGCCCGAATGCCGCATCGGTAAAGGCTTTGACGCCCTTTTCGCCCGCCTGTAAAGCGGAGTCGCCCACCGCCTCGACTTTATAATCGGTTATCTGTTTCATTTCCCGCCTCCTTATCAATAAAGACTTTGATATATAAAAAAAGTTATCCTGCCAAGTTCGATTTATTGTGGATATTTGAAATATTTGAATGTATCAGAAACAGGAATCAACGGTTCAAGTCAATGAAGAAAATTTCGAGAGAAAGTTCAAGGAGACAAAATGAAAATTTATTTTGCCGGTTCCATCAGGGGTGGGAGGCGCGATCTGAACCTTTACCGCGACTTGATCGCATTTCTTCGCGGCTTTGGCGATGTTTTGACCGAACATGTGGGAAACGCGTCCCTTTCGGAAAAGGGCGAGGAGGATTCCGATGGAGAGATATACAGGAAAGACATGGGATGGCTTCTGGAGAGCGACGCCGTTGTGGCGGAAGTGAGCGCGCCCTCTTTGGGCGTAGGATATGAAATCGGCGCGGCGGAAGCGATGGGAAAACCCATCCTTTGCCTTTATCGGGAAGATGCGGAAAAGAAACTTTCCGCGATGATCGCGGGAAATCCGAACCTGCTGGTTGGAACATATAAAGAACTTGCCGGAGCGAAAGAACGGATAAGGGCATTTTTCAAATTACCACTCGGCAAGATGGATTCTTTTAAGGATTGATCCCCAATTTCATCAAAAGGGAACCACGAATTTTGAAGATAATCTCCACGAATTCACACAAAAGCGCTCCAATCGTTAAGAGGTAAATTCGTGAGGATTATCCCCTGAATTCGTGGTAGAAAATAAAAAAGCCTGTGGCTAATCGAAAAACCCGCCTTCAAACCACAAAAAGACCAATCAAATACTTTTTATAAAAGAAAAAGAAACAGCATACCTTGGGGGTAAAAAATAACCCTGAAATATTAACCAACCTTCATCTGTTGATAATCGACAATCGACAATAAACAATCCACATCTTGACGAATGAGAAAAAGGTATGGTATATAATTCAAGATATCTTTAATTTTGAAACGAATATTCATTATACGGAAAAAGACATGTCAAACCTGAGAGAAATTTTGCTCGAGAGTGAACCGCTTCTCCTTTTTTTCGTGATCGGACTGGGTTATGTCATCGGGAAAATCCGCATCAAAGGGCTGTCTCTTGGAATCTCCGCTGTTCTCTTTATCGGCATCCTCCTCGGAGGCTGGAAGCCCCGGGGAAGCGCCCCCCTTGCTATCAGCCATCAGCTCAGCGAGGTCGGCTTGATTATCTTTGTTTATATCGTGGGCGTTACGAGCGGCGCAGGATTTTTCAACTCCTTCAAAAAACGCGGCGTACGGCTCAATGTCGCGGTGCTCATAGCCCTTGTAACCGGAGCAGCCTTCGCCTTTTTCCTGGGTTATGCCATGCGCCTCTCCTTCGGGCAGATCGCCGGAGTTTACAGCGGCGGACTTACCAATACCCCCGCTCTTGCCGCTGTTACGGAAATCATGAAGGAATCCTCGAACGCCAACCCCTCCGATGCAGCCGTGGGATATTCCGTATCTTATCCCTACGGCGTGATTTGCGGAATCTTCGCCTTTCACCTCTTCTTCCGGATATTTAAAACGCGCGATGAAAAAACCGGCTCTCGTGAAGAAGCCCATAAAAAAGCGGAACCTGTTGTGAAGAACTTCCGGATCACGAACAAAGACCTTTTCAACCGCTCCATCGGCGAACTCCAGGT
>JAFGFK010000125.1 GCA_016931135.1 Candidatus Sumerlaeota bacterium
GATCAGGCTATCGCAAAGTTCAACGAAGCCCTGGCGCTCGATCGAGACAACAAAGACGCCCAAAAACTCCTTACAAAAGCCCAGGATGAAAAACAGAAAGCCGTCGCCGCAGCTCAGGTAAAGGAAAAACAGCAACTCGCCGATAAACAAAAAGCGGACGAATCCGCGAAAAAGGAAGCAGAGGAAAAAAGGAAGATAGAGGAAGCCAAACAAAAAGAAGAAGAGGCGCTGAGAAAAGCAAAAGAAGCGGAGGCGCAGAAAGAAGCCGAACGTATCAAAAAGATTCAGGAGGAGAATCTCCAAAAGGCGAAAGCCTTGACCGAAGAAGGAAACAAGTTACTCGATAAGGATAAATTTGAAGAAGCAATAGCAAAGGCTGAAGAGGCGTTGAAGATTGAACCTCTTTACGCCGAGGCGTCTGCGCTCAAGAGAGCAGCGCAGGAAAAAATGGACGCGCAAACCGTTGCGCGCGAAGACAAAATAAAAAAAGCGGAAGAGGAAAAAGCGAATAAGGAGAAAATCGAACAACTGATCAATGAAGGGCAAACGCTGTTTGATAACAAAGATTTCGATTCCGCGGTTCTGAAATATCAGGAATGTTTGACGCTCGATCCGGAGAATTCAACCGCCAAAAAAATGTTGGACAGGATAGCCGAGTCGAAGCTGGACGCAAATCAGATCAAAGCCCGTGATCTCGCAAAAGAAGCAAAAGCCCTTGTTGATGAAAACAAGTTTGAAGAAGCAAGGGCAAAATACCAGGAAGCGCTGACATGGGATCCCAATAATACAGACGCCAAAGCCGGGCTGGAAGATATTACGCGGAAAGAGACGGAACTGAAGCAGCGAGAAAATGAACAAATCAAAAGGAAGAACGAACTGGAGTCCAATCGTTTATTCGATATGGGATTAAAGGCGTATCAAGACAAGGATATTGAAACAGCGGTCAACAAGTGGAAAGAGGCTCTGGCGCTGAATCCCGATAACGCCAAGGCTCAAACCTACATCGAGGAAACGCAAAAGGAATATGAAGAATACAGGAAAAAGATTTCAGAGAAGGAATCATTCGAGAAACTGGAGCAGGAAGCCCTTGCCAAGATGAATACGCTGATCAGCGTTTCAACGACCGTGCCTCACACGCCTCTCATCAGTTACCTCGACAGTCTATCTCTTCTGAGCGGTATCAATTTTTACGTGACAAGCGGAGTGGAAGCCACTGTTGACGCCAAATTTGTCGATACTCCCCTGCATGAAGTGCTTGATACGCTCCTGTTGCCGATTGGTTTGAAATGGGAACGAAAACCCGGCTCTGATATAGTAACGATCACGCCTGATCTGCAAACAAAGATATTCAATCTGACCCCTGAAGATTCCGCCAAGGTGAAGGCAGTGATGGATAACGGCAATTTGCAGAGAATACTCTGGGGAAAAGACGCGGTTCCCAAGATGAAGGGCGTAGAATTGACCCTCGATGAAAGGGAAGGTCTTTTGATCTCCGTTGATTCTCAATACAACATCAATAAATTGGACGCCTTTCTGAAGGATTTGAAAACCCAGGCTCCTCCGGGATTGATCTTCAGAACATATCGTCTTCGGGAAGGAGAGGGGCCTAAGGTCAAATCCCTTCTTGAAGCGATGCTTGAGGTGGATTCAAAAGCCGCTTATACCCCCGAACGGAAACTTCTTCTCGATGGACGCGACCTCATTATCAAGGACACGCCTGAAAACATCAAGAAAGTGGAACAGATACTGGAAGACAAGGGATTCCTGGAAAAAATAAGAAGCGACGAACTACAGGTTCAAACATGGATACTTGTTCCCAAAGAGGCTTTGAAGGAGAATCCGGAGCAGATGAGGCAGTTTGGGGAATGGGTAGTGGAAGTCGTGAAAGTCATGCTCTATGCAAAAAGCACGGTATCAAAAGCCGAAGCCGAAGGAAGGCGTCTGTGGTGGAATCCCGCAACCATGCAGCTTACCATAACGGACAATCCTGACAATATCCAGGCTGTCGCCGACTTTATTTATTCCCTGCCTCAACTTGAACAAAAAGCGAAAAACAAGATCATTCCCCTGCGATATGCAAAGTCGGAAACGATTACCACAAGGATCAATTCTTTTCTCGGTTTATCAGGAGAGGAAGCCGGGGGTATGGAAACAGGGGGCATGTCAACCACGCGTTCAGTATCCAGAGGCAACGATTTCACGTTCAGGGATATAACCATACGCGTTTCAAGAGTCAATGAAAACGATCCCCTTGATGATAAAGACGACTCTGTTGAGATAAAAGTGCGAACGCCCGGTGAAACCAGAGATGTGACTCTCGAGGAATTCGATGTAGAAGAGGTGGATGATTACGAAATCGTTGCGGAGGATGTCTATCCTTCCGGATCCACCGGTGAAGGACGCGCCAAGTTCAGGGTCACATACAGCGCCCCTTACGATATGACGATGCAGCCCGAGATCACTCCTGAAGCCACTCCGGCTGTTACGGAGGAAGGGGAAAAGCCGGTTCAGGAAATCAAGGAAATCAACGCCATCTTTGTGGAATACAAGGATCCCACGCACCTGAGCAGGGTTGAGGAATGGATCGGTCGTCTCGATGTCAGGGTGCAACAGGTCAGCATCGAAACGAAATTCGTCGAGGTCATGGAGTCCCGCGCCAAGGAATTCAGCTCCCAGTTGGCTATCGCCGATCTGACCGAAGGCGTGACATTCGATAACAGTCTTTTGAATATGCGATTCGCCAATGATATCGACGAGCTGCAAAATGCGCTTAGAAGCCAATATGAGCCGCCGGCAGAGAGTCCCTACTTCCAACATCTATTGAAAGGAACCACCGTATTTTCTCTCATAACGGGCGGAAATTCCCCGATCAACTGGCAATTGCGACTTCTGGAAGCGGAAGGCGTTGTCAATGTGGTGAACGGACCTCAAATTGTGGTTCAGGATGGCGAAACCGCCACGTTCCAGATCACAAGACAGCTGGGAGGAATTCCCACAGTGGACTCTTCCGGAAACATTACAGGCGGCGGCGTACAGAGTTATGATCCTGTAAACATATCCATAGATGAACTATTCATCTCCCAGTTGGGTGAAATTGAAATATCTTTGAACGCCCTTGTTCAGGATCTGGACACAATGACAGGAGGAAGCGTTATCAATCAGCAGACAACAGATCAGCAGCCTCAATCAGGCACTGTTCAATACAATCTGTCGAGATTGACCAAAAACCTGCAAACCAAGTCGCGCATCAAGGATGGCGGGACGTTGGTAATCGGCGGATGGACAAGTGAACGTTCCGGGGATTATAAATCAGGAATACCGATTATCCGCAATGTTCCATTCATAGGCAAGTTGCTCTTTGGAAGAAATCTGCGGCATATCGATAAAATTACGCTTCTTATATTCCTGACGGCGCGGATCGTTGAATAATCGTAACAGATCAGCTCTTTTAACCAAAGGAATAGCCTTTATTATTTTTGATATTGTAAAAATCCAATATTCTAAACTGGCGTGTCCCCGAGTGGATACCTGCATTTTTGAATAGTCCTGTATAAAGGTCTATATTTATTTCAGTTAACATCTTGTATCTGACCATTATTCAGTCATGTCTATCACAAAAGGGCATTGTTTATTCATTATTGACGGGCATTCTCTGCTTTATAAAGCCTATTATGCCATCAGGGGGCTTTCGACAAAAAGCGGAATTCCCACGAATGCCGTTTATGGTTTTACCCAGATGCTCCTGAGAATAATAAGAGAGGCGGAATCCCATTCTCTGTGCGTGACATTTGACGCCAAAACTCCCAGTTTTCGCAAGGATATGTACGCGGACTACAAGGCAAACAGAGCGGTAATGCCGGATGACTTGCAAATCCAGATTCCTTATGTGTTCCGGTTGCTTGACGCCATGAAGATCAAATATATCATGCAGGAAGGGTACGAAGCGGACGATCTGATCGCAACCCTGGCTCATCAGGCGGAAGAAAAGGAATGGGTTACAAAGGTGGTAACGGCTGACAAGGACTTGTTCCAGATCGTCAACGATCGCACCCATGTCCTTCGGTTTGGGGCAAAGGATGTCGAGGAGTTCGATCCGGAATCCGTGGAAAAAAAGATGGGCGTCAAGCCGGAACAGATAACGGATTATTTCGGATTGACGGGGGATTCCTCGGATAACATCCCGGGAGTAGCCGGGATCGGTCCCGTAACGGCTTCCAAACTTTTAAAGGAATTCAAGACCCTCGAGGAAATTATAGAGAAAATAGACGCCATCCCAAACGTCAAAATCCGGCAGAAGATCAGGGACAATGTCCATCAGGCGCAGTTATCCAAGAATCTCGCTACGGTTAAAAAAAGCGTTCCCATAAAGGTGGATTTTAATGATTTTACCATGAAAACGGAAATTACGCCTGAATTGGAATCTATCATCAATGAACTGGAATTCAAGACTTTGTTGTCCACTCTCAAAAACAAGGAAGAGAATCAACGAGTAAATATAGCGGAAAAAGTCCTGTATAAAACCATCCGAACGAGCGAAGAGTTGGATGAGTATGTTCAACAGGCTCGAAAGGCGGCGATCCTCGCCGTTGATACGGAAACGACGTCATCCGATCCTCTGAGGTGCCGGTTGGTCGGGATTTCTCTTTCCTTTACTCCCGGCGAGGCTGTTTATATACCCTTGAGTCATTGTCAAGATACGGCGCAGGGCGAACAAATATCCCTGGAAGAGGCTATCAGGCTTCTCACGCCCCTGTTCGGATCGAAGGTTATAAAAAAATGTGGGCATAATATAAAATATGATATACATGTATTACGTCGGGTAGGATTGAACCTTGAAAACATAGCCTTTGACTCCATGTTGGCGTCCTACCTTCTCAATCCCGATAAAGTCAGTCATGGACTTAAAACGATCGCCCCGGAAGAACTGGGCGTTTCCATGGAACCTATTACAAATCTTATCGGGAAAGGTAAAGCAGGCATAACATTCGATCAGGTCCCCGTGAGCAAGGCTTCTGAATACGCCTGTCGGGACGCCGATGTCAGTTTGCGACTCATGTCGCATTTTCAAAAACAACTCGAGGCGTCCCAACTCGATCCGCTGTTTCAGGAAACCGAGGTTCCCCTGATTCCGGTACTGGAAGGAATGGAAAGCGCAGGCATTGCCATCAATATATCCCACTTTGAGAGATTATCCACCGAAACGCGGGAACATCTGAAAAAATTGGAAAAGGAATGTCATCAATTGGTCGGAAACGATTTCAATCTGAATTCTCCGAAACAGATATCAAAGATTCTTTTTGAAGATTTGAAATTAAGCCCGTTAAAGAAGGGAAAGACGGGATACTCCACAGATGTGTCAGTTCTGCAGTCCCTTTCCCGGAATCACCCGCTCCCCGGTAAGATTTTGTCTTACAGGATTTTCGAGAAGCTCCTGTCAACGTATATTGACGTTCTGCCGCGCCTGGTTCATCCGGAAACAGGACGCATTCATACGACTTTCATTCAGACAGGAACCGCCACGGGGCGCTTGGCCAGCCGCGATCCGAATCTGCAGAATATTCCCGTACGAACGCCGGAAGGGCGCGCCATCCGCGAAGGCTTTATCCCGGAAGAGAAGGGATGGGTTCTGCTTTCGGGAGATTATTCACAAATCGAGCTTCGGATACTGGCTCATATATCCGGGGATAAAACTCTGATCAGGGCTTTTCGGGAGGAAAAAGACATCCATAGTTTGACGGCGACAAAAATTTTCGGCGGAATGGAGGAATGGATCACTCCCGAGATGCGGAATATGGCGAAAACCATCAATTTCGGAGTCATTTATGGAATGTCGGCGCATCGACTGGCAAGCGAACTCGACATATCGAGAACTGACGCCAAAAAATTCATCGATGATTATTTCAAGACATACGAAGGCGTCAGGTCCTGGATTGATCATATCATAGAGGATGCCCGCGCCTCCGGATATGTCAGGACGCTTTCCGGAAGGATCAGATATATCCCGGATTTGAAAAACGCCAACAGAAATATCCGCGCAGCTGCGGAAAGAATTGCGATCAACGCCCCTATCCAGGGAACATGCGCGGATATGATCAAAAAAGCCATGATATCCATATATAGACGATTGAAAACAGAGCGTCTTCACTCCCGGATGCTGCTCCAGGTTCATGATGAGTTGATATTCGAGGTTCCGGAACCTGAGGTGGAACGAATTTCATCGCTGATTACAGAAGAGATGGAAGAGGCTCTTCCCCTTGATGTCCCGATCAGGGTGGGCATTAAAACAGGCGCCAACTGGTCTCAATGCTGATTGATTCGTTTTTTATTTCAAGTTTGCCATGCGAATAGGTCTGACAGGATCATTTGGAAGCGGAAAAACCACCGTCTCGAAATTTTTCGAGGAAATGGGAGCTTATGTCATCGATGCGGATGTCATTGCTCATGAGGTGACCGAAATCGAAAGGGAGGGATACTACGCCATCATCCGCGAATACGGAAACGATTTTCTGAATCCGGATGGGTCTTTGAATCGAAAAAAACTGGCGGAACGCGTCTTCAACGATCCAAAGGCTCTGGCAAAACTCGAAAGCATCCTTCATCCCCTTGTTCGAAAAAGGGAACGGGAACTGCTTGAAACGCACAAGGACGATCCTCTGGTCGTATTGTCCGTTCCTCTTCTCCTGGAAAAAGGAATGGACGTTCATGTGGACAAGGTGGCGGTCGTTACGATAAATGAAGAAGAACGGTATAAAAGGTTGATACAGAACCGCGGATTGACGCAAGAAGAGATCGAGCAAAGATTGAAAAATCAGATGCCCCAGGAAGAGAAGATCAAACGGGGCGATTATATCATAGATAACAGCGGCGCTCCTGGTGAAACCAGGGAACAGGTGAAAGCCCTGATAAAAAATCTGAAAAATGGTAACTTTTAAGGAAGAAGGAAAGAATTATGCCAAGAAAAAAAACAAAAACCGACGAGACGGAAGAAAAGAAAACCAAAACCCCGGCGAAAAGGAAACCCAGAACAAAAGCCGCGGATAAGGAATCTTCCAAAAGCCAGGCGAAAACCAAAACCAAACAAGGGGAATCCATCGAGAGGGAATCCCCGGTGATGGAAGCTCCGCCGCCTTCCCCGGCGCCCCCCCCCGAAGCCAAATCCAAACCAGCCCCTCGCATCCATCCTCACCCTGAGCTTATCGAGGCCTATGCGTCAACCGCGGTAAAGAATCCGGAAGCCGCCGAAGCGCCCCAGGAACCCGAAGCGGAAGCGCCCAAGGTATCCGCCACACCTGAACCCGGTGCGGAAGAAGCCAGAGAGGAATCTTACAGGGGGCGCCCTCATGAGGATTGGCAGCAGGAATCCATGCCCCCAAGAAAAAAGTTTTATCCAAACCCGAGAAACAGGATGAAACCCAAATTTATGCCCCATAAACACAATCATCGCCCCAATCAATATCCCCGGTATGACAACCACGCCCCCAACCCGGCGCCCATCAACAATAGAAAACAATACATGGAAATCGAGGAAGATATCACCCCGCACCAACCATCCGTCATCAAACTCGATGAGGGCGATGAAATCCCCGCCGATATCGGAATGCTGAAATCCTATTCCATCTCGCAGCTCACTCATATAGCGAACAAACTGGGCATCGAGGGTTACGCCAATTACAGAAAGCAGGATCTGATTTTCAAGATTCTTCAGACAAATGCGGAGCTCCAGGGCAATCTTTACGGAGAAGGGGTGCTGGAGATACTGCCCGATGGTTTTGGCTTCCTCCGCAGCCCGAAATTCAACTATCTCCCGGGTCCCGATGATATATACGTCTCCCCTTCCCAGATTCGAAGATTCAACCTTCGGAAAGGAGACACGGTATCCGGACTGATCAGACCCCCGAAAGAGGGAGAACGATACTTCGCCCTTTTAAAGGTGGAAGCCATCAACCAGGGCTCCATAGAAGACGCCCGCAATAAAATTCTCTTCGATAACCTGACCCCCCTCTACCCCGATGAACGGATTCACCTCGAAACCATCAAATCAAAGATGACAACCAGGGTGATGGACCTCCTTACCCCCGTAGGCAAAGGGCAACGCGGCTTGATCGTAGCTCCCCCCAGAACCGGAAAAACGATCATACTCCAGGACTTCGCCAACGCCATAACCGCCAACCACCCGGAAGTCTTTCTGATCGTACTGCTCATCGATGAAAGACCTGAGGAAGTTACGGATATGGAACGTTCCGTGAAAGGGGAGGTGATCTCATCAACCTTCGATGAACCTGCCGATCGCCACGTTCAGGTGGCGGAAATGGTGATCGAAAAAGCCAAACGCCTCGTGGAACATGGTCGCGATGTGGTGATCCTGCTGGATTCCATTACCCGCCTCGCAAGGGCTTACAACACTATAGCGCCCCCCAGTGGCAAGATTCTTTCCGGCGGTATCGATTCCAACGCCCTTCCAAGGCCCAAACGCTTCTTCGGCGCAGCCAGAAACATCGAAGAAGGAGGAAGCTTGACCATTATCGCTACAGCCCTTATAGATACGGGAAGCCGAATGGATGACGTCATTTTCGAGGAGTTCAAGGGAACCGGAAACATGGAGGTGAACCTGGTGAGAAAGCTGGTGGATCGCCGTATCTTCCCAGCGATTGACATCGCCCGTTCCGGAACCCGTAAGGAAGAATTGCTCATGAGCGAAAAAGAACTGAGCCGCGTCTGGCTCCTCCGGAAAGTGCTGAACGAACTCAGCGTGGTAGAGGCAATGGAGTTCCTCCTGGAAAGGCTGTCAAAAACAGAAACCAATGAAGAATTTCTTGACACGATGAATCAATAAGTCCAGATATATACCCCGTTTTGTGTATGAAAAGGCATACTCAAGTAATTAAAAAACAGGAGTTGCGAGAAAAATGAGAGACAAGATTCACCCGAAATATTCCGAAACGGTCATAACATGCGCCTGTGGAAACGTCATTCGCACCAGGTCAACCAAGACGGAACAGAAGATCGAGATTTGTTCTGCATGTCATCCCTTTTTTACAGGGAAACAAAAGCTTGTGGATAGCGCCGGCCGCGTGGAAAAATTCCTGAAACGGTACGGAGAATCCGGTTATACTAAAAAAGAAGAGGCAAAAGGCGCTGGCGCCGCCTCTCCATCGAAACAATAATCGAAAAAGTGACTCATACCTGTCAGATAATCATAATAGGCGCTGGTCCGGGTGGTTATGTTGCGGCAATTCGATGCGCGCAACGCGGCGCCAACGTTGTTCTTGTGGATAAAGACGCGGTCGGCGGAGTATGCCTTAACCGTGGCTGCGTTCCTACAAAAGCGCTCCTGGCGACGGCAAAACATTACCAATTCGTTCAATCAGCCGGCAAATGGGGCGTCAATATCGATCATGTCTCCTTTGATTGGGGCGCTATTATCAAACGAAAAGATCGCGTCGTGCAACAACTGCGGCGTGGCGTAGAATATCTCCTTAAGAAGAACAAGATTACCCTGATCCACGGTTCGGCAAGACTGATCGCTCCCCATAAGATCCAGGTGGATGATCCCGATTCAACCATCATCGAGGCGGAAAAAATCATTCTCGCCACAGGTTCTGAACCGGTTCAAATCCCCCTTTTCCCTATTGACGGAGTTCATATTATATCAAGCGACGAAGCCTTGGCGCTGGAAAAGCTGCCGAATAGCCTCGTCATCGTTGGCGGAGGGGTGATCGGTTGCGAATTTGCCACGCTCTTTTCCACTTTCGGAGTGAAGGTAACCCTTGTGGAAGCCCTTCCTGACATCCTCGCGCTCACATCCCTCGATCCCTTTATAATCCGGAACCTGGGGTCCTCGTTGAAACGCCAGGGCATATCCATCCAAACCGGCGCGCCGGTTCAGGAAATAAAAGTCGATAAAGCTGCGGGAACCGTAGAAACCACACTGAAATCCGGCGAAATATTGACTTCTGAAAAGGCGTTGATTTCCATAGGAAGACGCTCCTATACCGGAAATCTTGGTTTGGAGGATTTAAAGATCGCCTTGAACGATAAAAAAGACGTGATTGTGGATGAGAATATGCAGACCAGTATCCCGGGCGTCTATGCCATTGGAGATGTAACGGGAAAATGGCGATTGGCTCATACCGCTTCCTTCCAGGGAAAGATAGCGGCGGCGCACGCCACAAGGGGCGAGCAATTGGAGATCAGGGAGGATGTCGTACCCTCGTGCATATTTACCGAACCGCCGGTAGCCACGATCGGTCTTTCCGAAACAGCGGCGCAGCAAAAGGGCTTCGAAACGATTTCGGGAGAATTTCCCTATCGCGCCCTGGGGAAAGCCCTTACCACGGATGAAACCGAGGGATGGGTGAAGGTGGTGGCGGAAAAATCGAGCGGTCGGATTCTGGGGGCGCATATCCTGGGTAACGGCGCCCCGGAGATCATCCATGAATTCGCCCTCGCGCTCCAATACAAAATGAAGGCGTCGGATATCGAACGGACGATTCACGCTCATCCGACATATTCCGAATCCATACCGGAGGCGTGTGAGGCGATATTTGGCATAAGTATTCACAAGTGAATTAATATTAGGAAACAATCAATCTGATAAAGAATGTAACCATGTCAAAGCGGGATTATTATGAAATATTGGGCGTATCCAGAGACGCCGACATCAATGCAATCAAAAAGGCGTATCGCCAGCTGGCGCTTAAATACCACCCCGATCGCAACCCGAACAACAAGGAATCGGAGGAACAATTCAAGGAAGCCTGCGAGGCTTATGAGATACTTACCAATCCGGAAAAAAGAAGCCTGTATGATCAATATGGACACGAAGGCGTAAGGGGCGCCTTTTCCCGCGGGGGATTCACGTGGAACGATTTCACGCATTTCGGGGATTTTGACGATATCTTCGGCGATTTTCTCGGCAGCTTTTTCAATATGGGGAGAAACTCCCGGAGAGAGGTCAACCGCGGTCGCGATCTCAGGATTCATTATACCCTCACCCTGGAAGAGGCTTTCACGGGGAAAGTGGATGACATCTCGCTGAAAAGACCCGAGCCTTGCCCGGAATGCAAGGGAACAGGCGCTTCCAAAGGCAGCGAAATCAAGACCTGTTCCCGGTGCGGAGGCAGGGGTCAAATCCGGGTGATACAGGGCTTCTTCAGCCTCACAACGACCTGCGACCGATGCGGCGGAACGGGAAAGATCATCGAGAATCCATGCAAGGCGTGTCATGGAGAAGGCAGGATTCTCCAGAAAGTCGATCTCAAGATCAAAATACCAAAAGGAATCGACAACGGCATGGAGATCGTGATCCGGGGCGAGGGGGAAGCCGGTTACAAAAAGGGACCTCACGGCGATCTTCATGTTTTGATTACAGTGGAAGACCACCCGTTTTTCAAACGACAAAATGACGATATCTATTGCGAAATACCGATCGGTTTCACGCAAGCCGCCCTCGGTGAAGAAATCGAAATTCCAAGCCTTCACGGGCGCGCAAAACTCAAGATTCACTCCGGAACGCAAACCCATCATATATTCCGAATCAAGGGGCACGGCATGCCCCGTAATGAAACCGCATTCGGAGATATGCTTGTTCAGGTCATCCTTAAAACCCCGAAGAAATTGACGCCCCGACAAAAGGAACTTCTTCAGGAATTCGCCAGCTTATCGAGCGAAAAACCTTCGGAAGAAGAAAAGGGATTTTTCAGAAAATTCAAGGATTCCATCAATGAAATGACCCGCGATATATTCGATTGAGGGTAACGGTTTATGTCTTTGGAAGAACCTGCAAACGGTAACAGTATCCTCCAATCCCCCCATACCGGTAAACTGAAAGTGGCGTCTCTGGGCGGGATCGGCGAAATCGGTCTGAACTCCTTCCTTCTCGAATATGATGACGACATCGTCCTGATCGACGCCGGGCAAATGGCGCCGGAATTCGATATGATGGGCATCGACCTCGTGATCCCGGATTATTCCTATATCCTGGAACGCAAAGAAAATATCCGCGGGATCGTTCTTACCCATGGACACGAAGACCACATCGGCGCGCTCCCCTATCTTCTCTCTCAAATCGCTGTCCCCGTTTATGGGACGCGCCTCACATTGGGACTCGTAAAAGTCAAATTCGCCGAATTCAACCTGGATCAAGCGGAATTGATCGAAATATCCCCGCGCCAGAAACTCGAGCTGGGGCGTTTTACCTTCGTTCCCTTCCGGGTAACCCACAGCATGGCGGACGCCATCGGACTTGTCGTGGAAACGCCGGTTGGAAACCTCGTATTCTCCGGAGATTACAAGTTCGAACCCAATCCCCTCCAGGGGGATTATTACGATTTTTATACCATAACCTCCTATGCGGAAAAAAAGATACTCGCCCTTTTCGCGGACAGCACAAACGTGGAACGGAAAGGAAACGCCCCTTCGGAAAACGAGGTTCGCATCACGCTCGACAGGATTTTCGGGGAATCGAAACGCTCGCTGGTCGTCTCGACGTTCGCATCTTCCATTTACCGCATCCAGACCATAATCGACCTGGCGGCGAAACACAACCGCTTTCTTTTCGTAACAGGCATGAACATGGCGCGGAATATCCAGATGGCGCGGGAGATGGAATATCTCAAGGTCGATGAAGGGCGTCTCCGCGATTTGAAAGACCTGGAAGACGCGCCTCCGCAAAAACGCCTGCTCCTCTCCACAGGAAGCCAGGGAGAGCCCCTTTCCGTGATGTCCCGTTTGGCGCTCGGAAACTACAAATGGATGAAACTGGAGAAAGGGGATACGGTCATCATTTCCGCGCGCATCATCCCTGGAAATGAAAAAGCCATCCTGCCCATGATCAATAATTTTTCCAAAAGAGGGGCGAAGGTTTACTACGAATGGATCGAAAACGTGCACGCCTCGGGGCACGCCTATCGCGAAGACATGAAACACCTGATCCAACTCACCAGGCCGCGCTACCTGATCCCCGTCCACGGAGAAAGCCGCCACCTGAACGCCCACAAGGCGCTTGCCATGGAACTCGGGATGCCGGAAGAC
>JAFGFK010000126.1 GCA_016931135.1 Candidatus Sumerlaeota bacterium
GAACATGACGAGGCGTTGCATTTCATGGAAAAAAACAAACTGATGGGAAAAGGATTGGGATATATCGATATACATCTAACAGCTTCGGCTATTTTGACTGGCGTTCCCATGTGGACGCTGGATAAAAAACTCCAAAAAGTTTTAAAAGATCTTAACATCGATTATCGATAACGCCCGCCGATTCACTTCGGGATTTAAAGTAGGATTATCTCCAAACTTCGTGGTGGAAAAATATGATACATAAAGCATTGACAGGTGAGGCATTTTGCACTTGGATCAATATCAAATGAGGGGAATCAGAATAAAATTAAGGAAGGCGTTTGGCTGGATACTTTTTCTTGCGATTATCATTATAGTTATTTTTGTTATCCGGCGTTATATTTCTTCCCGGGGGTATGAATCCGCAGTTGGGAGTTACATCACAACCGGCGGGCAATCGTATCTTGTGATAGAGAAGGGTCCTTTATTCAGCCTCCATATTGAAGAGGGGTTTTTCATTTTGAATGAAACGATTCCTTCACACGCTTCCCCTGTTCTTAAAATCCATGCAAGATTTCATGAAAATCCAACGGAGAGAACCCTGGAAATGATCAGAGAACTCGCATCCAGATATCCCACAGATTCATGGATTCGGCTTCACGAAGTGGAACAGGAGGCGCTGCAAGGAGATGTAGGAAAATCTGAGGAATTATGGAACAAATGGGAGGAGGAAAACAAGAACAGCCCGGATACCCTCCTTCTAAAAAACGCCCAACATGTTTTATGGATTGTTTCCTCTTCCCGATTTCGCAAGGATTATCCTGACCTCGCGCATTATAATGACGCTTTTTCAAGAACAAATTCCCTCGATCTTGAAGATAAAAAAAACCGGATGTTGAAACTGTTCGATACGGGACAAATCATATATCCTGAATACCCGCTTGTTCCTCATTTACCAAGTCCTGGATACGCAATTCCCCCTGTTCCCAATTTTCTTGATTTTCAGGTTACTTCCAAGGTTTTATTGGTTCAAGCCATCCAGGATTTATTCCTGGGAAAACGGGAGGAAAACCTTCGGGCGCTTGCCGGGCTTTATCTTTTGAGCCAATCCTTAAGAATGGATAATACTTATATGATAATTGGAATGATCGGAATCGCAATGCAAAGTTTTTCGATTCATGGTTTGACGATAAATGCATTGAATGCCTGCGAGACAAAAGAAGACCTTGAGGAATTTTGCCAATTATTGGAAACGTTGAACAGAGTTGACAAAGCCCCGATGGAAATCGACGCTCCGTATTGCAGTTCCCCTGTACCCATTTTATCCCATACAAAGGTATCCGGGGAGGAAACCCCAAACTATCTGGATCCGCAAACCAGATCACAGGTAATAGACGCCAGATTTCAATTATTGCGCATGGCGGTTGCAGCGAAATATAATCAGTTTACAACCGGCGATTTCCCGAAATTGGAAAAAGATTTTGCGACCTTACTTTCTGAAGGGATTCCGGAAGACGCCTTCTCCGAAGGCAAATCTCTTAGATACGCGCAGCCTTCGGAGGATGAATTTTTCGTTTACAGCATCGGACCTGATAAAACAGATGATAAGGCTGCTTTCTCTTACGATCCCACCAATGGAACGATCACCCCGGGAGATGTTTATATCCGAGTTCCCCGGGAGAGGGAATTTCCCTTTCCCAGGGAAGGCGTAAAGGCGAAAAACGCATATCAACTTCTGGAGCAATTTCCGAACGGGCTTCCCGCAGATCCCTTTGCGGATACAAGGTTGCGCCCTTTCAGCATTATTGAATCAACAGAAACGCAACCGGTTGTAATTTTCAGCTTTGGACCAAATACGGATGAAGCGGAGTTTACCACTCATACCATTTTTTCATCGAAAGAAATAGAAGGGCAGTTCGAACCGGTTCCCACTCCGGCGCCTTCCCCCGGCGCCTCTTACGGGAGATCGCTCCAATGGGTGATGCGAAGGAGCGAGGAGATTCCTCCCCCTGCCGGATGCTGGAGATTAGAGCCGATGTATGATCCCACGAATGGCGCAACCAGCGATGGCGATCTTTTCATTGAAATCCCGAAGTAATTCTAAAAGGATTATTGATCTATGCCCAAACGCAAAATCAATTTTAGAAAAATCTATCGCTGGCTTCCTGCGATTATATTTATGGTATTGGTTATATTCCTTGTTCGGCGGTTTATTGCAACCCGGGGGTATGAATGCGCTGCGGGGATTTACATCACAACCGGCGGGCAGTCTTTTCTGGAAATCAAGCCGGGAAAATTCGGCGCCCTCCATGTGAAAGACGGGGTTTTCTACAGCTCTTACTGGTATCTTCCCAATTTCAGCCCCAAAATAGCGGGGGAAGGTCCGGTTTCCCAAAACGCAGCCTTTAGAAATGGCAAGTTGATATTAACGCAATCGGTGTCGAAAAAAAAAGTTTATGGAAAGGAATATTACAAGGATAGATTGAAGCTCACGCTTGCGCCTTCCAAAACCGTATCCGGGGATTGGGACATTTTGGATGCGTGTCTTGTTGTTTTATCAGGGAGGAATGTCAAAATAATATCCAGAGATTTCTGGAAAGAGCTGAGAAGACGCCGGGGCTTTTCCAACTCTCTGAAATATATAAAATCAGCCATAATTGGAAATGAAGCCATGTATTGTTATCTGGAACCATCCAATGCGCCAGTGAAGTCGTTTCTCCATCGCATCGATGATGAACGGATTCCATTATTATATCATTCATTGTTCCGGGGGGATTATACCAAAGATACCCTTTTCATTTCCCGGGATCTTTCGAGAGACTTCCCGAGCGATCCTTATCTCGATCTCCTTCTTGCGGATGTTGAATCTCTTTCAAATCATGCCGATCGTTCCCTGGAACTTTACCATGAATGGATAAAAAGATTCGGAAGAAATTTGGATCCTCTTTCCGAACTAGTGAGGAGAATTGTATGGCGGAATGTTTCAAACGCACAGTGGTCAAAAAGAAACCAGAAGCCGGGATCCGGTTACAACGATATTTTTGCCGATGACAAGACTCTGGAACAAAGAAGCGCCATGATCCGGGATCTCTTCCAATCGGATGACTTTCCTTATTATCCTCTGGCTGCGCCCCTGGTTCCTGCTTTTGAAAATCCTGATTATGCGCCCCTGGATATTATGTCGAGTATTGTTGAAATACAAAATTATGCAAAAGCGTCGAGGGCGCTGTCTTTGTTCCATCTCATTCAGGGTCGATTCGGCGAGTCCCTGGATATTCTCGCGTCTTCTTTCACCCTGGGGCAATCTCTGCTTTCCAATGGAGATATAACGTCTCGGATAATGGGAAACGCCGTGCGTTCTATTACATCAAGCGGATTTGAGGTCTTCATCCTGAACGCCTGCGAAACCCCCGAGGATTTGAGAATAATCTGGAATGAACTGGAAAAACTTGACAACCCACCCTTGCGATCAAGTTCAAGGCATCTGTTCGAAGGCGAGTATCCCATCCTTTTTTGCCTGATGAATATTTCCGGGGAAAGCGCGCACAATTTCAAATCTATCTTTATATATACTCATGTATCAAACATGAAGTTTCAACTTGCGCGTATGGCTGCCGCCGCGAAATATCATCTTATAAACACCGGGAGATTTCCCGCCTCTTATGAGGATTTTGCGTCGTTTTTTCACCAGGGACTTCCGGAAGACGACTTTTGCAAAGAAAAGCCGCTCCAGTTCAAACAATTTTCTGATGATGAAATCCGCATTTACAGCATTGGACCGGATGAAAAAGACGACTTTGCGGTATTTGCCTACGATCCGACAAATGGCGCTATTAGTCCTGGAGATATTTATATCCGGATTCCCCGGGAGAGGGAATTTCCCTTTCCCAAGGAAGGCGTAAAGGCGAAAAACGCATATCAACTTCTTGAGCAATTTCCGAACGGGCTTCCCTCTGATCCCTTTGCGGATACAAATTCTCGCCCTTTCAGCATTATTGAATCAACAGAAACGCAACCGGTTGTAATTTTCAGCTTTGGACCAAATATGGATGAAGCGGAGTTTACGCCTTACGCCGCTCCTCCTTCGAAAGAAAAGGAAGGGGCATTCGAACCCGTTCCCACTCCGGCGCCTCCCCTCGTCGCCTCTTACCGGAGATCGCTCCAATGGGTGATGCGAAGGAGCGAGGAGATTCCTCCCCCTGCCGGATGCTGGAGATTAGAGCCGATGTA
>JAFGFK010000127.1 GCA_016931135.1 Candidatus Sumerlaeota bacterium
ATGTTTCCTGGGGAGGACCCGAGGATTCATCCGCGCAGATTTTCACCGCGTGGGATGACGACTGGCTGTATATCGCCGGGGAATTCGATGACGACGTCCTGTCAAGTCCCTGCGCAGGATTTACAGTTTACAATAATGACGGAATCGAGATTTACTTCGATACGGATCACGAGGGAGATCGAAGGGAAAATCATTACAGCGATGATGATTATCAATACGGCTTTTGCCTGGAACAGGGAAAGGCGGTTGTGTATTCATGGTCGCAACTCCGGGGATATTCAAAGGATTCCCGCATTGCCTTGAACCTCGATCCCCGGTTGAATCAGAATTTGACCGGGAAATTGGCTGCCACGGAAAAATCCCATGAAAGAAGGATGATCATGGAAGGCGCCATCCCCATGAAGGAATTGAAGATCAAGCCGCGGGATGGGCTTCTCATTGGTTTCAATCTTGCCCTTACGGATGATGATGATCCCAGGACAATCCACCCGTTCTTTCAGGAGGTTCAGTTTTCATGGTCGAAAAGAAGAAATTCATGGCAGAATCCGCAAGCGTTCGGGGATATGTTCTTTATCGATCCGGCAAAAAAAGGCATCCTGACTAAAAAAAACCGCCAGTTTCTCCTTGATGGAAGTCCCTTCCTTCCATTCGGTTTCTGGACCTTCGGAATAAATGAAAACATATTCCGGGAAATATCGAGCCGCCATATCAACGCCCTTGCTGTGGAATTTACATGGAACGAACTGGAACCGGAGACTGATCAATACAGCGAGGATTATCTGAAGGATTGCCTTGCCTTTCTGGACCTTGCGCGAAAATACGATCTGTATTGCGTGGTTCAGTTCGGGATGCATTACTCCCCCGATTGGTTGATTGAAAAATATCCTGATATTCACTTTCGGAAATCCGACGGTTCCAGAGGCGAAGGCTCGTTTATGCCATTCTGTCCGGATAATCCCGCATATCGCAAAGAAGTTCTGAACGGCATTGCAAAATTCACATCCACATTCAAGGATCATCCCCGTTTATTAGCTTACAGCCTGTGGAACGAACCGGGATTGAACGCTGACATCTGCTTTTGCCCGGAGACTTTGAAACGGTATAAGGGAACGCCTCCCAAAGAGCCATATACCGGTAAGGACTGGCTTACCTGGATGCAGTTCCGACAGGATAATTTCCTCTCCTTTTTCCAGGATATAAAAGAGACGATACAAAAAAACGATCCGGTTCATCCGGTAACCATCAAAGGCGTATGGTGTCCCATGGATTCCCGCGTGGCTTTTGGGCATGGGACGCGTTACGATTACTGGGCGAAGATCGCGGACATCATGGGGCATGATCCGTACCCGCACCCTAATGATTTTTTCATCACGCGGTGGATTGCCGATTCGCTTCGGAGCGGCGCTCCGGATAAACCGGCGTGGTTTCTCGAATTCAACCGCGCCTTTGAAAAAGAGCGGGGGCATACAAATCCGGCGGAAATCCGCAGCTGGACTTATCAGGCGCTCACCCACGGAATACAGGGCTTTTTCTATTTTTTCCTTCCCATGAACGCTTTTGATCCGAGCGCCGGCGATAACAACCTGGCTTTTCTATATCATGACGCCATGCAGCCCATACCTGCCATGGAAGAGATTTACAGGATGGGAGAAGAATTGAACCGGATTCATCCACTTATAAAGGATTTCGAGGCGCCGCAACCTGAAATTGCGATTCTTCATTCATGGACTACGCAATTCCAATTGCACGGGGATTCCTATCCAACGGCAAATGAAACCGTTCCAGCGTCTATTCTTTACAGGCTGGGATACAGGGTTGATTTTATCACGGAAGACGACATTCAGGAAGGGCGTCTAAAAAAATACAAGATGCTGTTTATTACGGGAACCGTTGCGATTCCGGATGAAATACTTGATATGATCGGACAATACCATCAGGCAGGAGGCAATCTATTCGCCTGCGCCCGGTTTGCCGAAATGGATGAATACGCTGTTCCCCGGAAGATTGCTCCCCCGCCTTATTTCGGGGTGACGGTTCTGAAACGCAGTTCGCAGCCCCGCGAAAAAATAATCCTGGAGCCTTTTGAGAATGAAATACACTTCAATAACCGCAAAAGCAGGATGGAAACAGTGGAACGATTCCGCTATGGAACCTCCCATCCCATGAAATGGGAATCCAGTCTCTTTGATTTTATCTGCAACGAAGGACTGTTCTATAACGGGGAGCATTTCGAAGCGGGGAACTATATCGGATTCGAGGATATGAAAATGGAAACGGAAACGATCGAGAGGCTTCAGGCGGATAAAACATCGCGGATACTGGCAAGTTTCGGATCGCTTTTGCCGGGCGTCGTTGCGACTTCTCGAACGGTATATGTGGGGCGCGATCTGAGTTGGAGCAATGAAACCATGGCGCGACTCATTCATGCGGCGGTGAAACGGGCAGGCGTGAAGCGCCTTGCGTGGGCTGAGTTTGAATCTTCCGGCGACATGACGCCCCATATCGACGCGGGGGTTCTTGAAAATTCAGAAGGCAGGCGTCTTTTCATCTTCACATGCAGCGACCGCCTTTACGAATGGAATGGAACTCCCGATCCTGTCCGAATTTTCATAGATACCGGTAAATCCCTTTCAAATCTTCTTTCCGGAGAAGTCGTTACGGGAGAGGAAACATCCGGTCAATTTTTTACTATGAAACGGGATTTCTCCTCGGGAGAGGTTCTGATTCTTTCTGAATAAGCGCTTCAAATGACAGATATGCTCGCCCATTCCACAACCATGTCTCATATCCTATTGACAATCCATGTTTATCAGAAGTAACTACAAATCTTGATAGACTCAAAACATCATAACATGTTAATTTTTTATTAAGCATGAAAGAGAAACAAAAAGATCCCAAAGAAGAAACCAAAGCGCCTTCTTCGGTAAACGCGCCTACTCTCCAGGTATTGTCCGGACAGAATACAGGCAAAATCCTGAGTGTTGTAAAAACATGCCTGATTGGAAGAGCCAATGATTGCGATCTGGTGGTACCGGATCGAAAAGTCTCACGTTACCACATGAAGGTGATTCCTTTGAATAACAGTCTTGTGATTCAGGATATGGACAGCACCAACGGAGTGTATCTGAATGGAAGGCAAATCACCAAAGAAGAGCAGCCGCAGCACGGCGACATGATCCTTCTGGGAGACACCTTTCTGACTGTTTTTCTTCCTATGCGAAAAAGCCATGAAAGATACGGATCGCGGGTGATGGTCACCGTATCGACCTCAGAGGAAACGCATATTGACGAAACCAGTAATCCGGAAAAAGCATATAAGGAAATCCTGAGAGAAGAGGATCTCCGCACCGTTGTGGAGATCATCTCCCTGGCGCGGGATATGCAGGATCCGGGAACGTGTTTCCGTCGCATCCTGAAACGCCTGGTGGATCTTTTCGAGGCGGATTACGCCGTTATATGCCTCGCTTCCGGAAATGAATACGAACCTGCGATCATTCAAAGTCGAGAAAAGGAAATTCATTTCCTTTCCGCTATCATCCAGAAAACTCTCGAACAGGGCAGGGGGATTCTGGTTCAAAATCTCAGGGAGCAATTGAAGGGGACCGCTTCCGAAAAAATCGGGAAGGAACTGCCCCCTTCCCAAATGTGCGTTCCCTTTACCGATCGGGGCAAGATCATGGGGCTGATCGCCCTGGCGTCCAAACAACCCAGCAGATTTACAAGAACGTCTCTCGATCTCTTGACCATTCTCGCCAATCATCTTGCGCCCCTCGTATCCATGGCGTGCCGAACGGATATCCTGGAACGCGTTCACTCTGTGGAAAAGGCGAATTTGTCTCATCCGATCATCGGGGAAAGCGAACCGATAAAGAAAATCCTGCGGCTGATCGATCAGGTGGCAAAGCAGCCTGTCAGTATCCTGATCACAGGGGAAACAGGAAGCGGAAAGGAACTCGTTGCCAGGGCTGTTCATTACAACGGGCCGAATCCGGATGGCCCATTTATCAGCGTGAATTGCGCTGCAATCCCGGAGGACATCTTCGAGGCGGAACTCTTTGGATACGAGAAAGGGGCCTATACGGGAGCATACCAGAATAAACCCGGCAAATTCGAGATGTCTCAGGATGGAACGCTGTTTTTCGATGAAATCGGCGAGCTTCCCCTTCCCCTGCAAGCCAAGATCATGCGCGTTCTGGAAACCCAGGAATTCACGAGACTGGGGGCGAACAAAATCCTTCGCGCCAATGCCCGATTTCTCTTTGCCACGAATCGCAATCTCCTTCAGATGGTAAAGGAAAAGAAGTTTCGTGAGGACCTCTATTTCCGCATCAACAGCTTCGAGATTCCCATACCCTCCCTGAGAGAACACCTCGAGGACATCCCGCTCCTGGTGGATTATATCCTGGATCGTA
Source organism: Candidatus Sumerlaeota bacterium (assembly GCA_016931135.1). Lineage (GTDB taxonomy): Bacteria > Sumerlaeota > Sumerlaeia > MWCT01 > MWCT01 > JAFGFK01. Next base: position 4,413 of record JAFGFK010000127.1, read on the forward strand.
TTCAGAAGGAAATTGCGCTTACCACTCCCCTGCGGTACACGCCACAAGTTATCGGCGCGTTTCTGGCGTATCATTGGCCTGGAAACGTGCGCGAGCTTCGCAATGTATTGGAACAGATGGCGATCCTGGCGGAATCGGGCGAGCTGGATGAATCGCTGCTTCCGGAGCGGCTGCGATTCGGATTTCCATCATCACAGAATGAACCTTCCGAGGAAAAGGGATTGCTGCATGATATCACATCCAAAACGCACAGGCAAATCGTGATCCAGGCATTGAAAAAGGCGCGAGGAGAAAAGAAAAAGGCTGCAAAAATACTTGGAATATCTCGCCCCACGCTCGACAAAAAAATCAAGGAATACGGGATTCTGATCAAAGACAAAGGGGAATTGATTCCTTGACATTTTATCCTTCCTTTTTATGATCTCCTCAAAATCGTGGAGAGGAGAAGTAGAGGAAAGTGCTTTGGTTGAAAAAATCGCTGAACCTTAAAATCCTTTTTCTCCTGATCAGGATTCTCCTTGTTCTGATCTGCCTTTCTCCTTTTATCTTTCTCGCAGCGCGTTTTTTTGTGATCAGTTTATCCCGCATGGGAGTTTTTTATGAGCTGGAATTCCAGGAAGGCGATATGGCGCTCGCCTGCCACCGTTACCTGAAAGGGCTTCCCCTTTACCCCGATCCGGAACAGGGCTTCGTACACATGACTTACCCTCCGGTTATGGATGTCGTTACTTCCTTTGCCATGGTCATTCTCGGTTCAAAGGAGATTTGGGTGGGAAGGCTGGTTTCCTTTTTATCCACCATGGGAACCTGCCTGATTATTTTTCTCTGGGTGAAAAGGGAAACAGGAAGTTATTCCGGGGCTTTCTTCGCGCCTCTTATATATCTCTCCTATTACCCGATGTCTGGTTACTGGTACGATATATTCCGCCCGGATAGCGTTTTCATTTTTTCTGTCATGCTCGGGAGTTATCTGTTAACATGGAAATTCGAGGGGCGTAAGGGGATCATGTACGGCGTCGCGGGCGCGCTTGTATTCTCCGTAGCCGCTTATGCCAAGCAATCCGCAGTATTGTTTGGTTTTACGGCTTATGTCATTCATGTGATTTTATATCGGAATAAAGTTCCGATCATCACCGCAGCGGTTGGTTTGTTTTCCTCCCTGTTAATACTTGGATATTTATATCTCACCAATCCTTTTTTTCATACGCAGTGCATCCGGATACTTCTGGAACATGGGAAAAATCTGGAGAGCTGGCACCGGCGCCTTGATAATGAATTGGTACAATTCACGCTGATTCCGTTTTTGATTCTTCTGATATGGCATGTAACGAGTATCTTTGAAAAAAAGCCGAGGACGCTGATCCATCTTGCTTTATTCGCCACATCGGTTTATGCGGGATTGAAGGGACTTTACAAGATGGGGGGATACAAGAATAATTATGTTCCTATTGCTGCATTTCTTTCTCTGGGTATGGGTTGGTTCTGGGGATATACATTTCAAACCGGCGTCAAACGCGGAATCATACGTTTTGTTTCTCTTTTTATCATGCCGGTTATACTGGCGATCGGATTGTGGTATTCATCCAGGATTCCCATTCATCCCCTTCGTATGCCCTTGATCATATTCTCGATTTTTGCGGTGGCATGGGAATTGAGAATAATTCTCAATCCGGAAAACATGATCGGAAAATACATTCACACAGCGCTCCTGGGAATAGTAATATTTATCTGGGGCGCATTTTTATGCCATCAATTCAGCGCATTAAGCCCGGTTAAAGAAAACGGAAAATGGACATTAAAGACAAGGTATCCGATCGAGATGAGGGTTCCAACGCCGGAAATCGTGAAGTATTCATGGAAAGTCATGGAACGGATCAAGAGTCTTCCTGGAACGGTTTACATGATTCATCACAATTATTACGCATGGTTGATAGGAAAACAGGTTTATTATCCTGTTGATGCGGTGCGCGATTTGACGATTGGAAGGGGTTCCGGGATGGTGCCGCGGAATTTATTGAAGGCTCTGGATGAAAGGCGTTTCGACTTCATCGTCATCAATGATCGGATCGAAAGAGACTGGCTGGATAATCCCATACGGAATGCGATCAGGAATAATTATATCGAAATCGAGAACCTGGAGAAATTCGGGTGGAAACTATTGCGTCCAGTGGACGCCACAGGGATGAAACCGCGATTCGTGTGGGTTAGAAAAGACTGGAAGCCCCCGGAGGAGAAGAGCCTCGAGCCAATAAAACAATGAATCCGTCTTTGTTATCACGCTTCAGGCGTGATAACTACGACGCGACAAGAAATACGAAAGTAATGGTGTATGTTTTTTTGTTGACAAGAACAACACTAAAGACATATCTCTTCTCTCAAATCTTTTCAAGGGAAGAGTCGGGTTGAATTCAATTAATGACATCCATCAATCATAAATTGTTCGATACTTTTTCAAGGGAGGTAATATGAAGTATTCTATCGGTAAATGGCGCATTTCCGGCATCATTACAATATTCATCTTTTTTTTCTCTTTCAAAGTTTACTCAGAAATCACCTTGCCCGATCCTCTTCCCGGTAATCCGGAATATCTGATACGAGTGATATACATAATTCCAACAGACCGTCTTCTGGATTACAGTTCTTATCCCAGCTGCCCGCAATATAACGAGAAAATTACAAAAGCGACAAATCGATTGAGGATTGCCCTGGAAACCATCGATGATTTTATGAACTGGCAGATTATGGTAAAATATCCCGTACCCGATCCTCCCGGAGTCCGATTGAATTTCGAGCGGGAAGACAATGGCAAGGGCGCCATACGGATTCTTGTGGTTCATGGTTCCATGAATACAGCAGGGTACTGGGGTTCTAATCCATCAGCTGAAATATGGCATAGGGTCGTTGACGACATCCTTTCCGCAAGCAAGATAACCGAAAAAACACAAAAAACCATCTTTCTCATCCTTCCCGATGTTACAGAATGGGATAATGAATTGATTGGATTCCAGGGATATATAGGTGGGGGGATGTCTCTTAACATGGCGTCATCCGGATGGGGCGGCATTTCCATGATGTCAGCAGGTTTTCTCGAATTTATTCCCGAAGAATCACAGGAATCGTTGCGTCTGCAAGTATTGGAGAATCAACTGAGTTCGGAAAAATGTCAAATACAGGCGCCAAATCCATATACTGGGGCGCTTGAGACATGGAATATGACCTTTACTCTCGGGAAAAATCTCTGCACATCTTTAGGTATTCTTGCTCATGAACTTTCTCACGGCTTTGGAATAGGCCACGGAGGGAGATGTCAGCCTCCTGAAGCATGCGACCTTATGGGAGGGGGACATTATCTATTCGGTCATACTATAAGTCAGATGTACGGATTCTGTGATAATGCTTACTCTTATGACAGGCCTGTCACATCGACGCATAATAATTGTCCCCAGATGGGAGAGATGTATTCCCATTATCTTGCCCATTCGCCCTATTTATATCCCCAAACCCACCCCGACAAAACAGATTCTATTGGTTTAATATCCTATCCCGTCTATGGTTCCCTATGGGATGGGACGCTGGAGAATATATTCCATCTCAAGGCGCTTGAAAATTCCGGCGGAAGCGGTTTAGACGCCTCATATTTCTTCTGGGGAATAGATCTTCTTGATTTCCAAGCGTTCAGGGATTGCGTTGAAGCGAATCCTTGTCAGATAACTTTTTTCCCAAATCCCGAGTCTCTTAACGGAATAAGCCCTATCATTCCTGCGGGGTTGAATCAAATCGTTACGGTTACCAGTGATAAAGCCGGAAACTTAAACCAGGAAAAGATAAAATTATTCAGAATGATCAAGAATTCTTCAGTAGTTGACAACACGGCGTATGTGGCCCCTGCAAGTTATTCAAGGATTCCCTCCTCCCAATTGGGAAGTTCTGAAAATCCTCACGCATCCATTCAGACTGCAATAGACGCTGTTGCCTCATCAGGCGCAGGAACTGTTTTTATAATGGATGGC
>JAFGFK010000128.1 GCA_016931135.1 Candidatus Sumerlaeota bacterium
AATATCGAATCCACCTTCGCTAATAGGATTAAATTGGAAGGCGCCTTACGCGGATATTTCGATCCCCAACTGATAAAACCGCGCCTGATTCAAGATATTTAGTGAATCGCGATAAAACCTCTTTTAGTCTTTTGTTTACCACTTCTGAAGTTTCATTTGAAAGGCGGAAAATTATAACGCTGGGAACCTTTTCTCCACTAACAGCCAGAAGAAAACCAAAATCAAGGTCCATAGTCAATACGACTCGATTCTCTTGTTTCGCTTTTATCACGATCTCATTATCCGGCATTCTTTCAAGACCTTGATCCAAAAGATGCACAGAATCAAAGTCATTATCCTGTAACCATCGAACTGTTTTTCTCGAAATCCCCATATCTGCAAGAAATCGTAAAGATTTCATCCAACATGCACCTCATCACGGGCAAGCCATGCTCCATATTCCAACGCCTGGGTAATATCTTCATTCTCCAAAGAAGGATACTCATCTAAAATATCAGAGGTGGTTTTACCATGAGCAATCAGATTGATGATCAGGGATGCCGTAATTCTCATTCCACGAATGCATGCCTGCCCCTGCATGATATTCGGATCAAAGGTAATGCGGTCAAATTCCAACATGTTTTATCTCCCTGAAAATTCTTTAATAAATAAAACCTTTTATGAAAAATTTATAAAAAATCCTGGGGAGTCACGTCAAGCTATGATTTGTATATTCATCCCAGGAAAATTTGTAATGCGAAGCATAATAACATCAATCAACCATAGAATAAATAAAAGTTTCTCTCTCCAAACCTGCCCTTCCGTCCCGCCTTTTGCGGTTTTTACGGTTTCAATAATTAATAAAAATAACTGGGATGAAGGGGATAAACGGGATAAAATATTTGAATAAAGAGATTTTTTCTCTCGCAAATCCCATGACTCATCAAAAAGATATAATTCTCTTGCCATTGTGTTATCTTTTTGTTCTTTATATTTTATAATGATTCAAGGCGAGGAAGAAATCATGAGTTATTCAAAATCAAGATTGTGGAATCTGGTGATCCTTTTCGTCATGTTTATGACGCTTCCTTTGGCTTTTTGTCTTGAAAAGACAGAAACTCAGATGGAAGGACCAGACTGGACCCAAGAGGCAATAAAACAGCTTCAGGAAGAGGAATATGAAGTCACCTGGCAGGAGAATTGTGTGATATCTGAGGGCAAAGCCGGGTATCATATAGTAAACAGAAAGCAGAATCTGCGGCTGTATTTTTATTCTGAGGGAGTCAAGGCGATCCGTCGCACAGAAGCGAAGCCCACATGGATTCTGGGTTGGAGCGTTGCGGGGATCGGCGCAAATGGGATAAAATCCCCTGAAACGTCCGAGATGCGCATAGAAAAAAATATCCTGGAATACAAGCGTGGCAACATCCTGGAGCAGTATGAAAATCTGACATCCGGCGTCAAGGCGCGATTCGTCATACAAGAACCAACCAAAGGTTCGGATTCTCTCGCTATAGCAATCCTTTTTAACGGTAGTCTGACTCCCAAATTTGTATCCGGGGATTCGAAAGTCGAATTTTACATGGATGAAAAGGCGCTTGTCAGTTTCAGGGACTTCAAGGCTGAGGATGCTCAAGGAAACAATCTGAACCTTCAAATCTCTCTTGATAATAATGAACTTCAGATACAGGTTAAAGATAAAGAGGCGGTCTATCCGGTCAATGTGGGATTCCTCCTGAGTTCTCTCCCACCCTGGACAGCGGAGTCGGATCAGGAAGGCGCGCAATTTGGACTGTCCGTTTCCGGCGCAGGGGATGTGAATGGCGATGGATTCTCGGATGTCATCATTGGCTCGCCGAAATATGACAACGGACAAACGGATGAAGGTTGCGCCTATGTGTATTATGGAGGGGCGGCGGGTCCTGGCAGTTCGAGCAACTGGCGATTTGAAGGCAATCAACAATCCGCAAAGCTCGGTTATGCTGTATCAACCGCCGGGGATGTGAACAAGGATGGATATTCGGATGTGATCATCAGCGCCCCGGGATATTCCAATGATCAAGCCATTGAAGGGCGCGTGTTTGTTTTTTACGGGGGCTCAGGCGGGTTGGGAATCATTCCAAGCATTCTCGAGTCCAACCAATCCAGTTCACATTTTGGAGGCTCTGTTTCAACCGCTGGTGATGTGAATGGTGACGGATACTCGGACGTGATTGTGGGAGCGGATAATTATCAGGAGACTTTCCAGGTGGAGGGAAAGGTTTTTGTATTCCACGGATCGGGCAGCGGGATTTCCATATCGCCCTCCTGGAGCGCTGTCGGGGGCAAGGAACAAACCTCATTCGGCATGTCCGTCCGATTTGCCGGAGATGTGAACAAAGACGGATACTCGGATGTGATCATCGGCGCTCCCTACTATGACAATACATTGTTGAATAGAGGCAAGGTTTTTGTGTATTATGGAAGCGGGACCGGACTCGAGTCGTCTCCGGCTTGGGAAAAAGAAGGAGGCGCAACTGACGAGTATTTGGGTTATTCCGTTTCCGGCGCCGGGGATGTGGATGGTGATGCTTATGCGGATGTGATCATCGGCGCCCCGGGATTCTCCAATGAACAAGTCATCGAGGGGGCGGCTATTGTTTATTATTCAAGCGCTTCCGGGCTCAGCGCCTCTCCGGACTGGATGGTAGAATCGAACCATGCCGGGGAATATTTCGGAAATTCCGTTTCAACAGCTGGAGATATGGATGGCGATGGTTTTGCGGATGTGATCGTCGGAGCTTACAGTTACACATGCGGAGAAACCGATGAAGGCGCGGTCTATGTCTTCAAAGGAGATCAGTATGGATTGAAAACGTCATGGCATTCAAGATGGGAACCGAATCAGGCAAATGCGAATTATGGTTACTGCGTTTCTTTTGCCGGGGATGTAAACGGCGACGGGCTCTCCGATGTAATCGTAGGCGCCCTGGCTTATGATAGCGGACAGACGGATGAGGGAAAATGTTTCCTGTATTATGGAGAACGGGAGATGCCAGAAAGTATTTCCAGCTGGACAAAGGAATCGGATCAGGCGAACAGCGAATTTGGACAAACCGTTGCGTGCGCCGGGGATATCAACGGTGATGGTTACTCGGATGTCATCCTCGCAGCGCCCTATTATGACAACGGGGAAATAAATGAGGGGCGCATCTATGTTTATTTGGGACAGGTTAACGACGAGCTTATGGATATTCCCTTTATTACTCTTGAAGGAAACGAGGATTACGCCAATTTCGGATACTCGGTTGCATGCGCGGGGGATGTCAATAATGACGGTTTTGATGATATTATTGTGGGGGCGCCCGGGCATACCAGCTATACCGGAAAGGCGTTTATCTATGGAGGCAGCAGCGGCGCTATGAGCGGGACGCCCATCTGGGAAAAATCGGGACCTGCGGCGAGCAGTCGTTTCGGAATGAGCGTTGCCTGGGCGGGAGATGTGAACGGCGATGGTTATTCGGATGTGATCATCGGCGCGCCGTATTATTCCAACTCAAGAGGACAGGCGCAGGTATACTGGGGAGGATCCGAAGCATTAGGCGCCAATCCCATGTGGACGTTTACCGGCATTCAAGCCGGCGACTATTTCGGAAACAGTGTTGCCTCTGCCGGGGATGTGAACGGCGATGGATTCTCCGATGTGATCGTAGGCGCGCCGGAATATACAAACGGACAGGATATTGAAGGCGCGGTCTATGTATTCCATGGATCAATAAATGGAGTCCATACAACGGCTGACTGGAAAACGGAGTCAGACCAGTTTGACGCCATGTTTGGCGATTCGGTAAGCAGCGCGGGGGATGTCAACGGAGATGGCTATTCGGATGTGATCATCGGCGCGCCGTATTATAGTTGCGGTGAAACAAATGAAGGCTCGGCGTTTGTGTTTCTCGGCAGTTCCGGAGGGTTGGAGGCTTCTTATTCGTGGCAGGGTCAATGCAATCAGGAGCTTGCCCGATATGGAAATTCCGTGGCTTGCGTGGGCGATGTGAATGGAGACGGTTTCAGCGATGTGATTGTAGGGGCGTATCTCCGTGACTCCTCGATATATATTCCCATGATGAAACCGTCAATCAAGATCGAGGATGCCGGCGCCGCTTATATTTATTTCGGATCCCCTGATGGAACGTCTCCCTCGAGCGATTGGCATATCTCCCTCCTGCAGACAAACGCCAATTTCGGCAGGTGCGTGGCATCGGCCGGGGATGTCAATGGCGACGGATTCAGCGATGTAATTGTGGGATGTCCCGGTTATAAGCCGGATACATCGAAGGTGGGAAGGGCGTATTTTTACCTGGGAAATGGGGGACTCAATAGAGTGATTACCCCCAAGCAGTACAGCCCTGATCCTTACCAGCCTATCGGGCGCCTTGAAAGGGCGGTCGATAACAGACACTGCATATCTTACAAGGTTTTCTCTCCCTTTGGAAGGGGAAAGGTGGCGCAGGAGATCGAGATCAAGCGATTCGGAAAAATTCTCGATGGCGGCGATACCATTGTTTCCAAACCCTGGTATGACCTTGAAACAGGCGGAGTCTCATATACCCAACAGTTTATAAACCAACCGGAATATGTCCTTTTTCACTGGAGGGCGCGGGTGGTATATGATCCTGTGAGCATTCCCTGGCAATCCCATGGTCCCTGGATTTCCATTCCTTATAATGGATGGCAGGAGGCGGATTTCAGAACCGGACTCAATCCTTATTGGGGCATAGAGGAAATCATTGGCTATATCTTGGGAAGAAGCGGGTACCCCCATGATGTCAACAACGATTGCAAGGTGGATGCCGCCGATGTAATCGAGTTCCTGATTCCATGACTTTTCCCATGATGATGAATCATGAAATTACAGGAGGCTGATTATGAAACCTGACATGTTGAAATATTCTTTAATTATCCTTTCCTTGATCCTCATCCCATCAATTCTTCTCCCCGTAACAAGGGAGGCATCCAACCTTGAGATGGCAGATGAGTCTTCCTGGTTTCCGGAGGCTCTTGAAAGCATCCGGGAGGAGGAATACGCCGTAACATGGCAGGATAATTGCCTCATTCCGGGCGGCAAGGCTGGATTTCATATTGTCAATCGGAAGGAGAATCTGCGGCTTTATTTTTTTCCCGAAGGCGTAAAGGCAATCAGTCGCATGGAATCAAAACCAACATGGATTCTTGGTTGGAGCATTGCCGGGATCGGCAAAAGAGAAAAGCAATTCCTTGAGAAACCGCAGCTGCGCGCGGAAAGAAATCTATTGGAATACAACCGCGGCAACATCCTGGAACAATATGAAAACCTGAAATCCGGAATCAACGCCCAGATTGTCATCAAAGACCTTCCCAAAGGGGATGATCCTCTCACTGTGAAAATCCGTTTGGAAGGGGACGTGACTTTTGGATTCAAAACAGGCGCTTCGGAAATAGATTTCTTCAAGGATGAAAAAGCGGTTGCCGGATTCCGGAATATTCGCGCCCTGGACGCCGCAGGAAAAAATATCCCCATCAAAACGACGCTCCATGATAAGGAACTCGGGATATCAGTTGAAAATAAGGATGTTGCGTACCCGGTTCAGGTCAATTTTCTCCTGGTCACTCCCCCGCCCTGGAGCGCAGAATCAAACAAAGCGGATGCTGTATTCGGCGTTTCCGTTCGAACCGCCGGTGATGTGAACGCTGACGGATATTCGGACCTGATCATAGGCGCATCCACATACGACAATGGAGAAATAGACGAAGGCAGGGCGTTCGTTTATTACGGAAGCGTAAACGGACCAAGTCCCATCAGCAACTGGGTTTATGAAAGCAACGTGGTGGACGCCCATCTGGGAATCTCCGTATCCACAGCGGGAGATGTCAATGGCGACGGGTACTCCGATGTCATCATCGGCGCCAAGAATTATACAAACGATCAGGCTGCGGAAGGCGGGGCGCTTGTCTTCTATGGAAGCAGCGCAGGTTTAGGAATCACATTCGATCTTCTGGAGGGAAACAGCATCGGTTCCAGCTTTGGATGCTCGGTTGCCTTTGCGGGAGATGTTAACAAAGACGAATATTCGGATGTCGTTGTGGGCGCCGAGTTTCAATATGATGATGGCAAGGCTTATGTGTTCAAGGGAAGCGCGGGTGGAATCGTGAAAACCCCCTTCTGGGATTATACATCCTACCTGGAAGAAGCCCGATTCGGTTGTTCCGTGTGTACTGCGGGAGATGTGAACAGGGACGGATACGCCGATATCATTATTGGATCGGTGATTGCGGATAATGGGCAGATGGGAGAAGGAAGGGCTTATGTATTCCACGGAGGAGAATCAGACATGACCCTGGGATGGCATTATGAATCCAACATGGAAAACTGGTTTCTGGGCAAATCCGTATCCACAGCCGGAGATGTCAACGGAGACGGGTATTCAGACGTAGTTATAGGAGTTACGGGTTTTGACAACGGTGAAATAGCCGAAGGTGGGGCATTTATTTTCCACGGTTCATCAACGGGACTTGGCGGCAGCCCGAATCGCATTATAGAGCCTAATGTTGCGGGAATATTCGGGAATTCCGTATCAACAGCCGGGGATATGGATGGCGACGGATATGCCGATATTATCGTGGGCGCCCATTATTACAGCAATGAATATACATATGAAGGGGCTGCCTATGCGTATCGTGGGAGTAAAAACGGAATCGGAGAAAATTACTCATGGTTTCAAAAGGGAAACCAGGCTTTTGCGGAATTCGGATATTCCGTATCCACAGCGGGAGACGTCAATGGGGATGGATACTCGGATATCATCGTTGGCGCCCCTTATTATGACAATGGTGAGACTAATGAAGGCAAGTGCTTTCTCTATTACGGAAAACCTTTACCGCCTTCAAACGTCGCCGACTGGAATACCGAGAACGCCGTGGCGAACTGCGAATTTGCATCGAGCGTTGCAAGCGCAGGCGATGTGAACGGCGACGGATACTCGGACATCATGGTGGGCGCTTATTTATTCGACAACGGACATACCAACGAGGGAAGGGTGTTTATCTACCATGGAAGAAGCAATAACGTCCCCCTTACCACGCCGGAACAGATTCTGGAGGTGAATTCAACAAACGCCTATTTCGGCAGTTCCCTTGCCTCCGCCGGCGATGTCAATAACGATGGATATGACGATATCGTCATTGGCGCCGTAGGATACAGCAATTTCGAGGGAAAGGCGTATATGTACCTGGGAAGCGATACGGGGATCGGAACATCCCCCAACTGGTCGAAGGAGCCCAATCTGGATGGCGGGCATTTCGGAGACAGCGTTGCCGGGGCGGGCGATGTCAACGGCGACGGGTATGCGGATATCATCATCGGCATGTCGTCTTATCCAAACGGCGTGGCTAACGGCAGGGCTTATGTTTATCACGGCGCCCCCACAGGACTCACCTCCACCAGAACATGGGATTACATCTGCGATCAAACGGGCGCCTTTTTGGGAACCAGCGTTGCCGGCGCCGGGGATGTCAATGGCGACGGGTATTCGGATGTGATCATCGGCGCGCCGGGTTATGATAATGGCCAGGTGGGGGAAGGCGGGGCGTATGTCTTCCATGGATCGCATAATGGCGTGAATCTCAATCCTGCCTGGATGTCGGAATCGAACCAGGCATCGGCGGTTTATGGCCAATCTGTCAGTTCAGCAGGGGACGTCAATGGCGACGGGTATTCGGATGTAATAGTTGGAGCTCCGTATTATAATGGGGAAACTGATAATGAAGGCGCGGCGTTTATACATCCGGGAGGAGCAAACGGATTGATTCAGGGCGCCCTTGCCATCCTTCATTCCGCCAACCAGGAAAATGCCAGATTCGGGTATTCGGTTGCCGGCGCGGGAGATGTGAACGGCGATGGATTCTCCGATGCGCTTGT
>JAFGFK010000129.1 GCA_016931135.1 Candidatus Sumerlaeota bacterium
CCTCCCTGGTGAGGCAGAATGATAAGAGTGATCCGGTACTTCTCAATAAAGGATTTTCGATCTCTTCCGGAAAAGAATCGATGCGCCTCTTTAACCTTCGCTTCATCGTTTGCGGTAAGTCCGTATTCCGAAAATATCGAGGCGTGATTGGAAAAAGCGGGAACGAGGTGTCCGAATTTGCGATCCGGGCAAAAGGCGACGCGGGGTTCGGTAATGGCATCGAGAAATTCCAGCGCCTCTTTTGTTTCCGGAGGAAGGGAGAGGATATCAACGTGAGGAGAATCCGTAAACCGCTCGATGGTAAAAAGGACGTTATCCGGAAGAAAGAGGAGTGTGGCGAGAATCAGAAGGGGCGCCGCCTTCAATCTGTTTCGAAGAAAGGCTTTCTGAAATAGGGGAAACAACCCGACTCCGGAAAGAAGAGCCATGGCGGAGAAGAAATATCCCCTTGAAAAATGAGGAGGCTGCAAACCGGAACCGGGAAGAAATTTATCGTTAAACATAAGCAAACCCACAGCGCCAGCCCAGCAAACCAGAAGCCTTCCCTCCCGGTTTTTCAGGATCATCTTTCGGAAATCCCTTTTTAAAAACAAAAAAGGCGTGGTAAAAAGGAGAATCCCGTAAGCGGGAAGATATTTATGAAGGGGTATCAACTCAAAAAAAACCTTTTTATGCTGCTGGATAAGCGTACGAGGAACGGGAAAACGGGGAAGAAACAGGGCGTAATAGGCGGCAAAAGCCAAAAAGACGAACAGGGCGCCCCCCAGATGATAAAGATTTTCCTTTTCCCTTTTCAGAATTGTCTCCACGAGGAAAAATACCATGAGTACGGCGGAGATTTCAATGCCGACGAAAACCCCGGAAAGGCAGCCAAGAACCAGTCCCGTGAAAATCAGAAGCGGTTTTTTCCGGAGGGCGCCCAGAAGCGCCAGAAAGAAACAGGCGTGGTGAAAAAGCTCCAGGGGATAAAGATTATTGCGGAAGAGATTCAGAAACCACCAGTGATAAGGGCTTTCCACGCTTTTGAAGGCGTCCGGAAGGGAAATCCCTTTATCGCGCGCAAACCCGAATTTCAACAGCGAAAAAAGCCAGGCGACTCCTCCCCCGAAAAAAAGAATTGCCAACAGGGCATAGAAAAACCACCGGAATCCGGGGGATTCCGCTTCATCCGGATAGAATCTTTTCATCAGGTGAAAAAGAAAAGAGGAAAGGATGAGAAAAAACGCCAGGGAGGAAATCAGGCGAAAAAATTCCCAGGTCATAACGATATTGCCGCCCGAAATCTTCCATATCCAGGCGAGTAAAGTAAAGGGAATCTGAAAATAGACCGGAGGATTTTCGCTCCCCTGTTCCGCAAAGGGATACGAGTAGGAAAATCCGTTGCCGCGCAGTATCACGGAACGGAACAGGGCGGTATAAGTTATCTGATCCGACTGAAGGAAACCCGTGAAAAAAAAGCCGCCGGGTGGATAAGCGTTCCATCGAATCAGTAATACAAGGGGAAGAAAAAGGAACAAAATCAACAGGGAAAAGAAAAAAGGATTTTTCCAGTACATTCTTGTCATGGGTTTTCCTTTCCAAAATAATTATTTCCAGGTCAACAAAAATATTGGAAAATTGAGATGGAATCAAAAACGCAAAAAGATAGAAGAACAAAAGATTGCCCCTCATTATGCGACAATTTGTCGCAATGAACGGGGAGCAGCATCCCCCTGTTTTCTTCCTTGATCTGACAAAACCTTTATATTTCAATGTTTTATAAATGCGGGGATTCTGGTATAATTTTTGTTTAATCTGATTCTGAATCTTTTTTAGAAGGAAAAAGGAGGATTACAATCATGAAAAATATAACGGGGATCATAATAGCTGCCTTCCTGTTTCTGGCGGTGTTTTCTCAAACAGGAAACGCCTTATCAACCGATATAAAGGCAAAGGAATCTTTTTCGTTCCAAACTTTTGCGGAAATATCCAAAAAGGTATTGCCCTCCGTGGTCAGCGTCGAGGTGAAAAAGACATTGGGAGGTCAATCGGCATTTCGGAAACGGGGGGAAATGGATGAGGAACAGAAGAAGCGATTTTTCGAGCGGTTCGGAAGGAATCAGCAGCCGGATGAATTTTTTCCGTTTTTCTTACCTTTTTTCGGGGATGAAAAGCAGGAAGAAATCGAGATTCCGGCTGCCGGCTCCGGCGTGATCATCCGCTCTGACGGGTATATCATCACCAATAACCACGTGATTGCAGGCGCCCAAGAGGGCAACATCAGCATCCGTCTGAATGACGACGCGATCATAAACGGAGACAACGTGGAGGTGGTGGGAACGGATGATTTCACCGATCTCGCGGTTTTGAAGGTCAAAACGGATAAAACCCTTCCGGCGATGGAGTTTGCGGATTCGGACGCTTTGGAAATCGGGGAATGGGTTCTTGCCATAGGAAATCCTTTGGAGCTCAAAGGGAGCGTTTCCCAGGGAATCATCAGCGCCAAGCACCGGGTCATTGGAAAGGCGATCCTCGAGGATTTGATTCAAACCACGGCGTCCATCAATCCGGGCAATTCCGGTGGGCCGCTTGTGAACCTGGAGAATAAAATCGTGGGATTGAACACGGCGATCGCATCGAATACGGGGCGATGGCAGGGCGTGGGATTCGCCATTCCCTCCAACACGGCGAAGAACGTGTGCGAATCCATCATAGAGAGCGGGAAGGCGAAGCGGGGCTGGCTTGGAATCCACATGGGGGATTTGACTCCTGATATCAAATCGTATTTCGATCTGCAAGAAGTCGAGGGTATCATTGTCATCAAGGTGATCGAAGGCAGTCCTGCGGAAAAGGCGGGCGTCAAGGCTTATGACATCATCACGGCGGTGGATGGAGAAAAGATCAGGAACCGGCTTGAGATGCTGCAAAAGATAGCGCCCAAGGCTGTTGGAAAGGATGTCGAGATCACGCTCCAGCGTGAAGATATCAAGGACATCAAGGAGAGAAAAATCAAAGTCAATCTCGGGGAAAGGCCCTCGGAAGAGGAATTGGTTCCATCCGGAAAACCAATGGAAGAAAAGAAATCGCGGGATTTCGAGTCTCTGGGAATCATATTCAGGGAGAAAGACGATACAGAATCAAAGGAAGGGCTCGAGGTAGAGGAAATACAAAAGGATTCGCCCGCAGCGAAAGCCAGGATCACGCCTGGCGATACCATCCTGGAAGTGAACCGTGAGAAAGTGAACAGCCTCGAGGATTTCCGCGCGGCTCTGAAAAAGGCGGAAGGCGACAGGGATCATTTCATCATGCATCAGCGCGGGAACGAGATTCTTTTTTCCACGGTGAAACAGAAATAAATCGAAGAAGTTCATGATCGGAAGGCAAATCTTCATTCAAAGGGAGGAGAAGAAATGAAAATAAAATCCTGGGCGTTATGCGCGATGATGTTCATTCTTCTCCTCCCGTGTTTTTCGCAGAAACCGGAGGACAATCCGGACGTATTCGGAAAAACAGCCGGGGCGGAATCCCCCGAGGGGGAAACCGATGCAAAGGAATCCGCATCGCCGGATAAGGGCGAGGCGAGGGTGATCTATTCCAAACCGGAGATGGAACGTTTTGCGATCAAGGGCGAATCCTTCCTTATTCCGCAGGAAAAAATCCACCTGGGAGATGAAATCAGGTATATCATACAATTGAGTTGGGAAGGGAAGCTCGGGGAAATCGAAGTGGATGAGCCTGACCCTCCCCTGCTGAACAATCTGAAGCTGATGAAAGTGATCCCTTCCAACAAGATCAGCCCTGAAACGAACCGCGCCATTGCGGAATTCACCTATCTCATGAACGGTCTGGAAAAGGGGAAATCCTATGTCGGCATGATCGACGCCAGTTACCGCCTGAAAGATGGATCGGGACAGGGATCGCTTCGCATCAAGGAACAGCGATTCGAGATTCTGCCGCGGCGGCATAACTGGAAACGGATAGGACTGGTGAGCCTTTCCGTACTGGGGATACTTGTGGCAACGGCTGCCATCGGTTACGGCGCGTTTTATTTGATCAAGCGTCGTCCTGCGCCAGCGCCTGCGGCGGAAGCGGACGTTTCCTCGCCTTACGAGAGAATTATCGGGGAGCTGTCATCCATGAAGCTTTTTCTGATCGAAGGGGAGATACGTGATTTTTATTCCAAGCTCGCCAAGCTGGCGAAGGGTTTTTTATCGGTAAACCAGGGCGAGGAACTGGCAAAATTGACGACGGAAGAGATTCTGCAGGCGCTGCAGGAGAAAAATTTCAATCCGGAACAGCGCGACCGGATATTTGCGATATTAGAGTTGTGCGATCGCGTGAAATTCGCCGGCTATGTGCCCACGCACAGCGAAAATGAACAGGCGCTCAAGGAGCTGGAAGTTCTGATACGAAACCATAGGAAAATGTAAAATGAAAAACTTGTCCGCCATAGTCGCGCCTGAAGCGTGACGAAGGTGGATGCAAAATCAAGGAATATCTGAACAAGGAGGGATTTTTATGAATCCGGAAATGGCTGCCATTCATGAAAAGGTCAAGGAAGAGAGCGTATTTGTGGATAAGTTGACCGCGGAGATAGGCAAGGTGATAGTGGGGCAGCGGTATCTTATCGAGCGGCTTCTGATCGCCATGCTGACCAACGGACATATCCTGATCGAGGGCGTTCCGGGGCTGGCAAAGACCCTGGCTGTCAAAACTCTTGCCAAGGCGATTCGCGCCCGCTTCCAGAGAATTCAGTTTACGCCGGACCTTCTGCCCGCAGACCTTATGGGCACCATGATTTACAACCAGAAGGAGGGAACCTTTTTTCCGAAAAAGGGTCCTCTCTTTTCCAATCTGATCCTGGCGGATGAAATCAACCGGGCGCCGGCAAAGGCGCAAAGCGCCCTCCTGGAGGCGATGCAGGAACACCAGGTGACGATCGGAGACACTACGTTTCCCCTGGAGGAGCCGTTCATGGTTCTGGCAACGCAGAATCCGATCGAGCAGGAAGGCACCTATCCTTTGCCCGAGGCGCAGATCGACCGTTTCATGCTGAAGCTCCATGTAACCTATCCGAATAAAAAAGAGGAACGCGAGATTATGGAGCGCATGGCGGGCAGTGCGCCCAGGGAGCCGGATACGGTCATCGCTCCCGCGGATATCATCAGGGCGCGCGATGTAGTGAACCGGATATATGTGGATGAGAAGATCAAGAATTACATTGTGGATATTGTATTCGCCACGCGCGAACCGGAGACATACAAAATAGACGTCGGGAAATACATCGAATACGGCGCGTCGCCGCGCGCCTCGATCTACCTCACCCAGGCGGCGCGGGCGTACGCCTTTCTGCGGCACAGGGGGCATGTCACTCCGGATGACGTCAAAGCCATAGGAATGGACGTCCTTCGCCACCGTGTCATCATCACCTACGAAGCGGAAGCGGATGAATTGACGAGCGAAGACATCATCAGAAAAATCTTCGACGAGGTGGAAGTGCCCTGATGGCTGCAGCGACGCAAGAAAGAATCGATACTACCGAGGTCCTGAGGAAGGTTCGACGGATCGAAATCGTCACAAAGCGTTTCGTGAACGATGTCATGGCGGGAGAATATCACAGCGTATTCAAGGGGCGCGGCATGGAATTCGACGAGGTGCGGGAATATCAACAGGGAGACGACATCCGCACGATCGATTGGAACGTTACGGCGCGCACGGGATTCCCGCATGTGAAGCGTTATGTCGAGGAACGCGAGCTGACGGTCATGCTGATGGCGGACATGAGTTCTTCGGGGAAATTTGGAACCACGAAATGGCAGAAGGAGGACTTGGCGACGGAGGTATGCGCGGTTCTTGCTTTTTCCGCGATCAAGAACAATGACCGGGTGGGACTATTGCTCTTCACGGATCGCGTCGAGAAATACATTCCGCCCAAGAAGGGAAGGCGGCATGTTCTGAGGGTGATACGCGAGCTGGTGGGCTTTCGTCCGGAACATCACAGAACCGACATGATCCAGGCGCTGGATTACATCAACAACGTATTGACGCGAAAGAGCGTTGTCTTCCTGATTTCGGATTTTATATCGGAGAACATCCGTTCGTCTCTGGCGATAACAAACAGGCATCACGACCTGATCGCCATGACCATATCGGATCCGCGGGAGGAGGCGCTGCCCGCTGCGGGAATCCTGGAATTCGAGGATGCGGAAACAGGCGAAATGGCGTTGATCGACACTTCTTACGAGCCTGTTCGGAAAAAATTCAATCTGGAAGCGGGGAAGGAACAGCAGGGGCTTGTCTCCATGCTCAGGTCTTTGAACATCGATCATATCAATCTATCTACCGGGAGCGAATACGCAAAGCCGCTGATTCGCTTTTTCCGTGAGAGGGCAAGGCGATTTTAAGGGAGGTTTGGATGAATCACGCAACGAAAATCCTGTCGGGATTGCTGATGGCGGTGACGCTTTTGGCATGGGGATGCGCGAAGGGATCGACTCAAAGCGCCGAAGACGCATCGAAGAGGATTTCCCTGGCTGCGCAGCTGGAGGAAAAGGGGCTATACGATGAAGCGGCGCGGGAATACGAGGCTGCCCTCGAGACGCCCGGCTTGACTCCCGCGAAACGATCGAACCTGTATTACATTCTCGGGAATCTCCATTATGAGAAGAAAAAGGATTATGAAAAGGCGCTGGCGAATTTCATCCGCGCGAAGCATTACAATCCTGAAAGTCCGGAATTGCAGAAGATTACGGAGAAAACCGTCGTATGCCTGGAACGGATCGGGCGCTCCCTGGACGCCCGGAACGTGTTATCCGATGCGACGTATCTTGCGGGTGAGGAAACGCGGGAATCTTCCGGTAAACTGGTCGCGCAGATCGGGGATCGGAAAATCACCATGGGGGAACTCAACAACGAAATCCAGAATCTTCCCCCAGAAGCGCAGAAAAAAATGGGAAGCGACGACAAGGCGAAGCTGGAATTTTTAAAACAGTATGTTCAACAGGAGCTGTTATACAACCTGGCGAAACGTTCCGGATACGACAAGGAGCCGGGGGTCCGGAAACGCGCGGAGGATTTTGAAAAGGCGCTCCTTGTTCAAAAGGCGTATCAAACCAATGTCACGGACAAGATCACCGTAACGCCGGAGGAGGCGCGGCTTTATTTCAAGGCGCATAAAGACGAACTGGCGAAAGCGGAAACGCAATCCGAAACAGGAAAGACATCCGATACCAAGCAGGCGATTCTCACGGATGAACAGCTTTTTGAAAAGAGCGCCCGGAAGATCATGCGCATGATCCAGATGGAGAAATCAGCGCAAAAGGAATCGGAACTTCTTGAAAAACTGATGACTTCCGACAAGGTAATCATTTTCGAGGGGGAATTCGGGAAATAAGCGAGATGAGCGTATTCAGATCACATAAAACAGCGCTTGTATTGTTCTTCATCCTTTCGGCGTCTCTTTTATCATGGGCGCAGGAGGCAAAGGAGCCGATCACCATATCCGGCAGAGCCTCGAGCTCGGAAATCTCCATAGGCGATCAATTCACCTATGAGCTCAAGGTGGAATGGCGAGAGGGATACGAGGTTTTGCGGGTGGAACCGCCCCTTGAAATGGGCAAGTTCGAGATACTGGAGGTGAAGCCGGAAATTCTTTCGGGAAAAAAGGGAACGGAAAACGCGCGGATATACGCTTACGCGATTTCCACGTACGATACGGGCGAGTTCGAAATTCCCGCTTTCACCGTGACATACAAAACTCCTGCGGGAGAGGAGAAAACGGCGCAGTCGCAAATCATCAAAATCAATGTGAAACCGATCCTGCAAACAGCGGAGGATACCCGCGACATCCGGGATATCAAGTCTCCCCTTTCGATTCCTGCAAAGCCCTATTTGCGCAATTTCCTGATTGGGTCCGGCGTTCTCCTCCTGGTTCTCCTGATTGCCGCGTATCTCATCAGGCGCCATCTGCTTTCGAGAAAAAAGCGGGAACCGGAAGAATGGGTTCCGCCGCGCCCGATAGAGGAGATTGCCCTGGAGGAAATCGCGACCCTGGAAAAATCTTCGCTTCTTGAAGAAGGAAAGATCAAGGAATACTACACGCGCATCTCGGAAATCATCCGGGTTTACCTGGGAAGAAGATACCGCGTGAACGCCATCGATCTGACCTCTTATGAACTTCTTCGCGCCCTGGAGGAAAAAGAAATCCATGATGAGGCGTTCAAAATCCTCGAGGGATTTTTCGATACATGCGATCTGGTCAAGTTTGCGAAGTTCAAACCTGATCAGTCATTGCATAGGGCAGTCATGGAAAAGGCGCGTTTCATCGTGAAGGAAACCACGCCCGCGCCTGTGGTTCCGGCAAAGGAATTCACCACAAACGCGAAGGATCGCCCGGATAGTGGCGAGGCGGCATCCCCGGAACCTGTTTCCGCAACGAAAGGAGGGGCGAATCCATGAGTTTCCTGAATCCGGAAAACTGGATTTTGTGGATCAGGGAGTTCCGCTTCGCCTCTCCCCAGTACCTGCTGCTCCTTCTTTTCATTCCATTGTTGGCGGTTGCGGCTTTCCGAAGAAGAAAGATGAAAAGCGCCTCTTTCCGATTCTCGGATATCAAGCATCTGAAGACCGTGAGCCCGACGCTGCGGATTCGTTTGAGGAATATCATCCCCCTTTTGAGGCTTGCCGCGCTCTGTCTCCTGATCGTTGCCATGGCGAGGCCGCAGAGCGGCTGGACGGAACGCAACGTGAAGACCGAGGGGATCGACATCTTGCTTGCCCTGGATGTTTCCTATTCCATGAAGGCAATGGATTTCGATCCGAACCGTCTGGAGGCTGCTAAAAAAGTGATCAGCGAATTTGTGAGCGGACGCGAGGCGGATCGCATCGGCTGCGTCCTGTTTGCCTCCACTTCCTTCACGTTGTGCCCCCTGACCCTGGATTACGGCGTGATCAAGGGCTTTCTGGATAATGTCGAATTCGGCGTCATCGATGGAAACAGCACGGCAATAGGTTTGGGACTGGCTAATTGCGTGAACAAGATGAAGGACTCCCATGCGAAAAGCAAGGTCGTGATCCTTTTGACGGATGGGGAAAACAATGTATGGGACATTGCCCCTTTGACAGCGGCCGAGGCGGCGAAAGCCCTGGGCATCCGGGTCTATACCATCGGGGTGGGAACCCTGGGACGCGCCTTCATGCCTGTGGATCGGGGCGTACTCGGAATCGTCAAGGTTCCCGTGGATGTCCGCATCGATGAAAAGACCCTTACCGAGATAGCAAACATGACAGGGGGGAAATATTACCGCGCAACGGACAATGAGAAATTGAAAGAGATATATGAAGAGATCGACCAGCTGGAAAAAACCAAGATCGAATTCATGGAACACCAGTATTTTGACGAGCTGATGAGCCTAGCGGCGTTGCCTGCCCTGGTTCTGCTTCTTCTGGAAATACTTTTGGCGGGAACTTACTTTTTAAAGCTTCCTTGAGATAAAAGGGAGGAATTATGCATTTCGGAAATCAGACGGCGTTATACGGATTATTTGCGCTGCCTTTGCTCGCGCTTTTTTCCGTTTGGGTATTTCGCAGAAAGAAAGCCCTTCTTTCGCGCATGGGGGCATGGGAACTGGTTCAGCGGTTGGTGGAATCCACAAGCCGCGCAAGACAGATTCTGAAGGCGGCGATCCTGACGGTGGGCGTCGGGCTTCTGATTTTCACGCTTTCCCGGCCTCAGTATGGAAGCGTCGAGCGCCCCATTGCGCGAAAGGGCGTGGATATCTTCATTGCGATCGATACGTCGCTTTCCATGATGGCGTCAGATATCCAGCCGAATCGCCTGGCAAGAGCCAAAGAACAGCTAAAAGGGCTGATCCATCGCCTGAAAGGGGACCGGGTGGGCATCATCACGTTTGCCGGCACGGCGTTCATTCAGTGTCCCTTGACTCTTGATTACGGTTTGGCGCAGAATATCATGGATACCATAGACATTGATTCCGTTCCCATACAGGGCACTGCGATCGGGGAGGCGATCCGAACGGCAGCCCGTTCCTTCGAGCGTTCGGCAAAGGGGGAAAAGGTTTTGGCGCTTCTCACGGATGGAGAGGATCAGGATACGGACCCCGAGGGCGCGGCGCGAGAGGCTGCCAGGGAAGGTATCCGTATATATTCCATAGGCATCGGTTCGGAAAAAGGGGAACCGATCCGTCTTTCCGATGGTTCCTACAAAAAAGACAAGGATGGACACACGGTGAACAGCCGGCTGGATCTGGCGCTATTGCAGAAAATCGCGCAGCTGACGAATGGGAAGACCATCAAGGCGAATCCAACGGGAGGTCTGGAGCTGGATGCGATCTACGAAGACATCGGGCTTTTGCAGAAAAAAACCCTGCGCTCCCAGACTTACAC
>JAFGFK010000130.1 GCA_016931135.1 Candidatus Sumerlaeota bacterium
GGAGCGATATCCTGACGATAAGGACGTGATGGAGCTGAAGGAGGCGCATACCTTCAGGGTGTGCGATGAAATCACGGGCATATCCGATGATCTCGGATTAACCGAGCCCCAAAGGAACCTTGCTGAGATGGCAGCCCTGTTTCACGATCTCGGGCGCTTCGAACAATACGCGCGCTATCGCACATTTTCAGATCATCGAACGGAAAACCACGCCCTCCTCTCCGCGAAAATCCTTAAAAATCTCGAAATCCTGGTTGATTATGATGACGCCATACAAGAACTTCTTGACAAGGTGATCTCCTGGCATAATCTTCCCAGGCTTCCCGAAGGCGTGGATGAACATACTCTCTTCTTCGCCCGCCTCCTCCGGGATGCGGATAAACTCGATATCCTGCGGCTCATGATCAATGCTTTTCAGGAAAAAAAGTATGGAGGAGGTTCGGAAATCGCCTTCGGACTTCCCGATACGCCGGATATTTCAGACGCCGTTGTGGAAAGCCTTTTGAAATCTCAGTTTGTCGATATGCCCAGTATGAAGACCCTCAGCGATTACAAACTTTTGCTTCTCGGATTGACTTTCGATGTGAATTTCGCCCCGAGTTTCAAAAGGATCAGGGAACGCAGATACATGGAGCAGATCAGAAAGGAACTGCCGGATTCTGAAAAGGTTGATCAGGTTTTCAAGGCGGTTGAATCCCATATAGACCGAAATCTGAGAAATCTTTAATAGGAGGGAATGCTTATTTACAAGCCTATGAAAAAAAACGCGATTAAAAATATTGTTTTCGACCTCGGAGGAGTTCTCCTCGAATGGAACATCGATAAAATCGTTTCCGCCTGTTATGATTCCCCTGAATTGAGGGAAAAGGCGAAAACAGATGTGTTCAAACACCCGGATTGGCATTCCCTCGATGAAGGCGCAATGAAAGAAGTGGAGGCGATGGAACGCTATCAAGAACGCACAGGATTCCCCATGGAAGAAATCCATCGCATCGTGAAGATCGCCAGGGATTCCCTTGTTCCCATGCCCGAATCCCACAAGCTCATGGATGATCTTCGTGTTCAGGGGTATGATCTCTATTGCCTTTCCAATATGCACGAAAAATCGTGGGAACTTCTCAACCGGCGCTTTGATTTCTGGGATAAATTCAAGGGAATCGCGGTTTCCTGGAAATTGAAAACGGCGAAGCCCGATCCGAAGATTTATGAGTATCTCCTTTCAAAATATCATCTGATTCCATCTCAAACGATCTTTATCGACGATCATCAGAAAAACGTGGATGCAGCCGTGAAATGCGGCATTCATGGCATCCTTTTTCTTTCCGCGGATGATTGCCGCAGGAAGATAGAGAAGATCATTCCCAAGGAAATATAAATGACAGAGAAGATCGATACCCTTTTTCAGGATTACAACCAGCTCGATGTCCCCGGCGCTTGCGTCGCAGCGATCAAAGATGGGGACTTTTTATTAATAAAATCCTATGGTTTGGCAAACATCGAACAGAAAATTGCCGTTTCAGAATTCACCAACTTCCGCATCGCCTCGGTTACAAAACAATTCACAGCCATGGCGATCATGATCCTGAAACAATCCGGCGACATCGATTATGAAGACGCCATTACGAAATATTTTTCCGGCGCTCCGAAAATCTGGGAACAGATCACGATCCGCCGCCTTCTTTCTCATACCTCGGGTCTTGTAGATTATGAAGACCTTATTCCGCCGGATTACAAAACCCCTGTAAGGGATTGCGATGTTCTTGAATTATTAAAAACACGAGGCGAAACATATTTCACGCCCGGAACTCAATATAAATACAGCAATACAGGCTACGCCTTCCTTGCCCTGATCGTAGAAAAGGTTTCTGGAAAAAGATTCGCAACATTCATGAAGGAAAACATTTTCGATCCGCTCGAAATGGAAAACACGGTTGTCTTTGATGAAGGCTTCAATGAAGTGAAAAACCGCGCCTTTGGCTACAGGGAAATCGCAAACGGTTTTGAATTCGCCGATCAGAGCCTTACCAGCTCCGTTCTCGGCGATGGCGGAATTTACGCATCCATCATGGATTACTTCAGATGGGATCAGGCGTTATATGGAGAGAAACTGGTTCGCGATGATATTTTAAAACAGGCTTTCACCCCTCAGATTCTTTTGAACGGCGCATCAACCGGTTATGGATTTGGCTGGAGGATCGATGAAAATTCCGGCGTGAAAATCATTCATCACAATGGCAGCACATGCGGCTTCTCAACAGCCGTGCGCCGCATTCCGGAACAGAAATTTTCCATAGTTATCTTTACCAATCGAAGCGGGAAAAAAGCGCAGGAACTCGCCGATAAACTCCTGGATCAAAAAGAAAATATTGTGTAACATTTAATCTGTTTGAAAAACATCCCAGTATTTCCTGGTATCGCTTTTACGCAAACGCGATGGCGCGGATCTCCCGGATATTTATTTTATCTGTATCCCCAGAATCCCTTCCAGAAATGGCTTGTAATAAACCGCCATTCTGAAGAATCCCAGGTCCGTGGGATGAACCCCATCCACCGTGCCATTTTCCTCTCCATCAAAAAGCCCGCCCGATGGCATATAATGGAGATGTTTCATCCCTTCCCCAACGAGATTTTCATATATTTTTTTCAATTCCGCATTTTCTTCTTCCTGCCCTTTAAGAGGATTTTCCACAAGGATGATGGGGGTATCAGGACGCTTCTTGCGAACAAACTTTACAAACGGCGCTACGCGCTCTCTCGCCATTTCGATCGTCATATTGGGAAGGCATTCGAAAACATAAACCGCAGGATCGAGTTCGCTTAGAAGTTCCGCCATTTCCATTTCCATTTTTCCGGCGCCGGAAAATCCCAGGTTGATCACCTCGCGATCCAGCCAGCGCCCCAGGAGCGCAGCATGGCACATACCGCACCGGTTCGCGCATCCCCCTTGCGTGATGGAGGTTCCGTAGAAAAGGATGGATTTGCTTTCTTTGGGGCGCGGCGGCGCAGGCGCAAGGAATGCCCCTTGTTCAATCCCGATCTTCAACTCCGTTACCTTGTTATAAAGAGGAAGATAAAGAAGGTATTCCGTTGCGTTGCCAGCTTGCTTTTTTGCCATTGCATGAACCGTTCGGCTATCCTTGGGGCGTCCCACCGCGCAGAATTCCCATTTCCCGTCTTTTTTCTCGTAAAGATCCAGCCCGCTGTTTGCCGTGTTCGCCATGTGATACATCGGTTTGCCGCCATCCCAGATCGCGCCGATCTGTTTCGAATCCGTGATGAAGCGGACGCTTATTCCGGCTGTGTGTTTGGAAAGGTTCCATACGCTATCCGTGACTTTCCCCTTGGCGCGCGCAGGAAGCCGGTTGTAAAAAGTCTCCGTATCGTTCCATCCCTTGCCTTCGATCGTGAGATCCTTTGCCTCATACCATACAAGATCGGAATCAGGTTCTTTCACGCCTTTGGCTGGATCTATTTTTTCCAGCGCCTTGATATTTGAGATTACGGGTGAAACGCAAAAAGAAAAGTTATAGATTGCAAGAAAACCAAACGCAAGGATCACCAGAATAGATTTTGAAAATCTCATGAGTAAAACCTCCGGAAAAGATTATCTATATATAAAAAAGATATCATGAAAGCACAATCAAAATTTCCCAAAATATTGGGGTCAGACTCTGTAATAATAGTAAAAAGTATTTGACAACAAAAGCAGATATTGAGAGATAACGACCATGGCTAGACCGAAAAGAATCGATATATCCAATTCTTTGTTTCATGTTTTTTCCCACACCCAATCAGACGAAAAGGCATTTCCCGCACGGAGGGAAAAGGTCAAATTCCTCGAATATCTTGCAGAATATTGCGATTTATATGAATTCCGCATTCACGCCTGGTGTCTGATGCCCAATCATTTTCATCTCCTTCTGGAAAGCGGGAACCGCCCTGCTCTCTCATCTTTAATGCATCGCCTCCTTACCGCATATACGGTATATTTTAACAAAAAGCGCCAGCGCAACGGGCATCTCTTCCAGGGGCGTTTTAAAAGTCTGGTTGTTGACAAGGCGGATTATCTCCTTGCGCTTTCTCGTTATATTCATCTGAATCCCCTCAATGCCAACATCACTAAAACACCAGAAAACTTCGATGGCTCCAGCCTTATTTATTATGTCAAAGGCGGGGAACCTGAATATCTATACACAAAAGAGATTCTGGCGTGGTTCGATGGCAATCGGAAAAAATATGCGCAGTTCATTATGGAAGGGCTGAATGAGGATACAAAACCGCCGATTATCCAGCGGAGATTTATCGGAGCCGAACCATTTGTGCGCAGAATGAACGCCAGGTTGAAGCAAATGACCATGCCGGGAACGCGCGCGGATAAGGCTTCGAGAAAAAGAAGAATAAGATTCTCAGAAGAGGAGGCGAAAAAAGCTTCTATTATAGAGAATATAACAGGCGAATATTTTGGACTGCCCGTCGATATGATTCGCAATGCCGTCTATTCCCGTGGATTGGCGGGATCGGCAAGAAGTATTCTCATTTATCTTCTTCGTTGCTGCCTTCCCTGGACTTTGAAGGATATTGCGATATATCTTGGAATAAATGAAAAAAGAGGCGTCGGTTACCATCTGGAAAAGGTTTTGAATAATAAATCCCTGATTATGACATGCGAGAAAATTAAAAAAGAATTGCTGAAGGTCTGTTGAATTTTACACTTATTACAGAGTCTGACCCCAATGATGACCACAATGAACAAGGTCATGATCATTTCAGTTTCCGCAGGTTCCGGGCATGTGAGAGCCGCCCAGGCGCTGGAGGAAACCTTTAAAATAATCGCTCCTTCCGTTCATGTTCTGAACATCGACGCCTTGAATTATTCCACCAAGACATTCCGTAAATTCATCTCCACGCACTTTCTCCCCCCTCCGGTCTTGCTTCGTTACTTTCAGAAAAAGAAGATCGATATCCCCGTTTATTGCGTTGTTACGGAAAGAACTGTGTCGCGAATACGGGCTCGATCCCGACGTCATCACATTTCTCTTTATTGGAAGCGGTTTGAAGGTAAAACAGGTTGATGCCATCCTGCGGCATGTTTCCCACGGGGACGTCCCCAAACAGATTCTTCTTGTTGCGGGAAAAAACAGGGAACTCTTGAACAAACTTGAAAAATTTACGGTTCCTTCCCATACCACCCTTCGCGCATTTGGCTTTGTCACCGATATTGAAAAACTGATGTCCATTTCAGACTTGATCATTACAAAACCCGGTGGATTGACCATTTCCGAGCGCCTTGTGAAAAACCTTCCCATTCTTATGGTATTCCCGATCCCGGGGCAGGAGGAACGCAACGCCGATTACGTGGTTTCTTCCGGCGCGGGCGTCAAGGCGCACGATCCCCTGGATTTAGAGTATAAAATTCAAAATATCCTGCAAAATCCCGACCTCCTGAAATCTATGCGCGAGTCTGCAGCTGCCGCAATCTACCCCGACGCCGCCGAGCGGATTATCCAAAAAGTTCTTCAGGAATAGGAAACATCCAATGGATAGGTGGGTTGACATTATCCGAAAAACCGGAATTTCAAGCCTTTCCAGTAGGCGGAAAATTGCATGAGGCGGAAACCCTTCGCCTTTTTCTCGCAAACCATCCAGCGAAGTTCAAAAGGGAGAAAACGTGTCAATATCTCCCAAAAGGAGTAATTCTTGAAAACAAACCTCATCCGCATGGTATAATACATATCGTAAAAGCGCGGACTCAACCTCGAAAGTCCCGCTGATTCGAAGTGATACGCTACGGCGCGGGGAATATACAATACCCCGCGCCCTTTTTTATGCGCCTTGAAACAAAGGTCTGTTTCTTCATAATAAGCCGGAAAATAATCCCCGTCGAATCCGCCGGTTTCCTCCAGAAATTCCCGCTTCACGGCAATCGCGGCGCCCGTGACATAATCCACATCCCGCATATCGTCATATTGTCCCTTGTCCTCTTCACCAGAGCCGTAATGCTCCGACATGGCGTTGTGGTGAAGTTCGCCGCCGGCGTGCTGGATGATATTCGAATTCGGGTAATAGAGTTTGCATCCGGCAATCGCCGCCCGGGGGTCCGATTCAAGCGCGCTCACGAGATTTTCCAGCCAATACTTATCCGCCATAATGTCCGGATTCAGAAAAATAACGATCTCGCCCGAAGAAGCGCGCCATCCAGTATTATTGCCACCCGCGCAACCCAGGTTTTTTTCATGGGCGATGAATTTCTTCACCAAGGCGGCTTGGGGAGAATTTTTGGCGCGGGAAAGGGTATCATCACTCGATGCGTTATCCACAACTATTATCTCATAATTCGGGTACGTTTGCCAGGAAAGTCCCTCCAGGCAGCGCTCGATAAACTCTGCGCTGTTCCATGTAAGAATCACGATGGATGCCAGGGGATTTTTCATCAAGGACAAGCCCCTCTTTATCGCTGGATTTAATATTAACGATAATCAAACCTGGTTCAAAGTCAACATAGAAGAAAAAATCCCCGGAAGGTTATCCATTCCGGGGATGATATTTTTCTGGTGCCGAAGCCGGGACTTGAACCCGGATGGAGTTGCCCCCACTGGACCCTGAACCCAGCGCGTCTGCCAATTCCGCCACTTCGGCAATGATTTATGAAATTCGATAGATGTTTTTATCGTCTCGATAAGAACCTATAATCACTACACCCCGCATCCTGCGCGCTTCAAGTGTTTTTACATCAAAAATGTCGATTTTTTTTCATTGCCCGCAGGATCGATATGAATTATGGATAGTCAATTTTCATGCAAGCAGGGAGATTTTTTATGATACGTTCCTTTATCGCCCTCGAGCTCTCCAGTGAGATTTATCAAAACCTGGGAAAATTGATCGGGAATCTGAAAAAAGGGGCGCAGTTCACGCCCTCGACTCCCTCCTGGGTGAAACCTGAAAGCATCCACCTCACGCTTAAATTCCTGGGAAACATCGGGGAAAACATGGTGGAACCTATATCCGAAGTAGTCCAGAAGGCGGCTTCGGAAACAGACCCTTTTATCATCCGGATTCGCGATCTCGGGGTTTTTCCGGATGAAAGACATCCGCGGGTTCTCTGGTGCGGGATGACAAGAGGTGAGGAACAAACCGTCGATCTCCAGAAAAAAATCGACCGGGACCTCGAACCACTGGGCTTTGAAAAGGAAAAACGCCCCTTTCATCCTCATCTCACGCTGGCGCGCATCAAATCTCTCAAGGGCGTCGCCGCGCTCATGAACATCATCAAAACCAATCAGCAGAACAGTTTCATCGGAGAATGCCCGATCGATCGGATCATTCTTTTCAGAAGCGAACTCCATCCGGATGGCGCCCGGTACTCCAGACTTTTCGAGGCGTCTCTCCGGAAGCCTCAGGTAAAGGTTTGAACATGTCTTTTACCGACTTTTTATATCTTGCGGGCGCGCCGTTTTTTCTCCCCCCATATCTGTTCAAAATCCTTGTCAGGAAAAAATACCGAACAAGCTCCAAGGGTATGCTTGGATTCATGCTCCCGAAAGAATCCTGGGCAAAAGAGAAGGGGAGGCTGAACCTGTGGCTTCATGCGGTTTCCGTGGGCGAGGTGGTTGCGGGAAAGGCGGTTCTTTCCGAATGGAACAGGGCGTTCCCGGATTCCCGAATACTCGCCTCCACGGTGACGGAAACCGGACAACAGAAAGCGCGCCAGATATTGAAAGAAGCGCGCGAATTCAGCTTTTTTCCCCTGGATTTCACCCCCATCGTCAGGAAATTCCTCTCTACATTCAACCCCGACATTTATATCATGATGGAGACCGAGATTTGGCCCAACTTTCTGAGAGAAGCGGCAAAAAAGGGGACAAAAATCTTCCTCGCCAACGGCACGCTTTCGGATCGCTCCTTTTCCCGGTGGAATAAATTCAAATCGCTTTTTCAGAGAACGTTCGATTCCATTACCGCTGCGTGCGTGCAATCCGAAGAAGATAAAAGAAAATTCGAAATGCTCCTGAAAAGACCGGATGCCATCCTGGTTACGGGTAACTGCAAATTCGACTCACCGGGTTCCCCCCTTTCTCCGGAGGAACGACTTCAAATCTTCTCCCGCTTGAAAATAACTCCGCAGGATCCTGTGGTTGTGATCGGCAGCACCCATGCCGGTGAAGAGGAAATCATGATCGAGGCATGGAAGAAGGCGCGAAGAAACATTCCCCGCGTTAAATTCATCCTTGCGCCGCGGCATCCCGAACGCTTCGATACCGTGGCGCGTCTCCTCAAGCAAAATGACATTCGCTTCAGCCGGTACTCCGATCCGGCGCTGGATGATCCGGATATGATCCTCGTGGACGCCATGGGCGTTCTGGCGCGGCTCTACGGAGCGGGAAAAATCGCCGTTGTTGCAGGCAGCTTCTCCAATATAGGGGGACACAATCTCCTCGAGGCCGCCATCCATAAAATTCCCGTGCTGTATGGTCCCGACATGCACGATCAATCGGAACTGGTAAAGATTTTTCATAACTCCGAAGGCGCCCTTTGCGCGCAAAAGGAGGAACTCGCCCCCACGCTTGAAAGGCTTCTTTCGAATGAGGAGGAACGCAGAAGAAGGGGCGAGGCTGCAGCCCTGACCGCCCACAAGAACCGCGGCAGCGCCAGAAGAACGATAGATTTTATCAGGAAATTCATCGAAAAAACATGAAGGCGTCCGTCTTTTATTCCAATGAACGTTTCTCATCCCATATCCGGTATGTGTTCCATCATATTGCCGAATACGCTGGAATAAGCCAACTCTCCTTTTTCTCCTATGAAGATTTAAAAAACGTTATCCCGGAAAATATTATAATCACTTATGGAGACGCTCCTCCCCGTTTCCTCGAGCCGCATATTCATATCCACGAGGCGCATTTATTTTCTGAAAAATATCTCGATCCATCGAGCCTTCCCGCACTGCCTCTTCCCCGCTGGAACGATCTGCCTGTTCTTTTTGGAAATAATCCGGAGAACAAATCCTGGGTGGAAAAAATTGACAAACTCATCATCAGCCGCATCGATCTCGTGGCTGGAATATTTTTTCTTCTCACGCGATACGAGGAATCTGTCATAACAAGCCGTGATCAATACGGACGTTTTCCCGCAACTGCGTCCATTTTATCGCAGGGGAAGATTCTCGAAACGCCACTTGCTGATGAATACGCGGATGTCTTACGGAACTGGATGCGGGAACTTGTTCCCTCGATGGAGAAAAAAAACGCCCCGAACCGGTTCTCCCTTTACGTCACGCACGATGTGGATGCGCCCTTCAAATATACGTGGAGAAATGTTCTCGGATTGAGAAAGCCTTTTATCAGGGGTATGTCTGTTCTCACGGGAAAAACTCGCGATCCCTGGTGGACATTCCCCGAACTCCTGAAGATCGATGGAGACTTTGGAATCCGCGCGGATTACTTTTTCCTTGCGGGAGGGAAACGCCCCCTCGATCGGGGCTATTCCCTTTCCCAAAAGCGCATACTCGATCTGATAAAAACGCTAAAGGAGAGCGGCTGCGGAATCGGTATTCATTTCAGCCTGGAGTCTCATCTTTCCCTTATGAAATACCCGGACTCTTCCATTGCGGGAAAAGCCTTTATCCAGGAACATGCCCTGTTCGTGGAAAAAATCCGGCAATTTCCCAAAGGATCGCGGCAGCACTTCCTGGCTGTTTCTGTTCCGGAAACCTGGCGCCAGCTGGATAAACTGGATATCCCGTTCGACGCAAGCGTTGGATTTGCGGAAGCCCCGGGTTTTCGTTGCGGCACATGCCGCGCCTTTCAGTGCTTCGATTCAAAACGCGGGGAAATCCTGAAACTACGCGAGATACCTCTTGTTGCCATGGATGCAACATTCCTTCATTACCTGAAATGCAGCCCCCGCGAAGCGCTGGATAAATTAAAACGCCTGGCTCTTGTTGTGGAGAAACATCAGGGCGTTTTTTCCCTTTTGTGGCATAACAACACAATATGCGAGGGGGATTATCCCGGTTGGCGCGAGCGCTATATCGATTTTCTGAAATTCTGCAGGGAAAGAAATGCCGTTATGGATACGGTTCATCCCTCCCATATACAGAAAGCAGATACGTGAAGAAATCGAACCGCAAAAAAGAAAATAAATCCAGAAAACAGGGCGAACTTCTTTCCCTGAAAATAGCAAGTCATGTTTTTTTGAACATGGGTTTGCCTTTCAGCGTTTTTCTCTGCGTTCTTGTTTTTTATCCCCTTACCAGAAATGCGAATCTCATCAAGGAGCTGCTGTGGTATGCGCTTCTTCCCCTATGCGCCGGCGGATTTTTATTTTTTGCGGATAAATACTTACGGGTTTTTACGCTTCGATCTCTCGCAGGGATGTATCGGCGATTGAAACCGCTAATGTTCTTCCTGCCGGTTTTTTTTCTCTGGAACCTGTTTCAAAGACAACGAAGCGTCGATTCCTTCTTTTCTGCTATTACCCTTATGCGCCTTGCGAGCTATCTTTTCACGTTTTTCGTTCTGGTTCTCTTCCTGCAGAAAATAAAAGCCCGTTTCTTTTTCATGGAATTTCTCGCCTTTTCATCCGCATTGTGCTCCTCTTATATGATTGCGGAATATTTCGGATGGGATTTTCTGAAGTGGAAGACCATGGATCGCCCCCCGGGAACATTCGCCAATCCCAACTTTTCCGCGGATTTTCTTTCAGCGGTTCTCCCCCTTGTTCTCTTCTGGGAAGTCATGGGAAAAAACGCCATCCGTTCCCCCTTTGCCACAAAAACCTCTTTTGTACGAAAATTATTTTTCCCCTTCCGCCACTTTCCCGCAAGAAGCCTTCTGATGTTGATTGCGATCCTGATGTCTCAATCCAGGTCCGGATTCGTCACGCTGGCAACCGGTGGAATCGCAGCGGCCGGAGCGCTGTTTTTAAATAGAGACAAGGCTTTCCGGGGGAAAAGAAATCTCAACTCCCCAAACGTTTCCCATCATCATCGATGGTTCGCGCTTCTCGGACTTTCCCTAATCCTCATTGTCGAGATTTTCACCGGCATTGTATTCTGGATTGCTCCGGAAAAACTGAGCCACGTGTTCAACGCCACAACCGTTCAGCTGCGCCTCAATCTGTGGGAAGGGTGCCTGATCCTCATCCGGGAGCGCCCTTGGTTCGGTTGGGGCTTGGGCAGCTTTGGAACCGT
Source organism: Candidatus Sumerlaeota bacterium (assembly GCA_016931135.1). GTDB lineage: Bacteria > Sumerlaeota > Sumerlaeia > MWCT01 > MWCT01 > JAFGFK01. The sequence continues at coordinate 11,189 of JAFGFK010000130.1, forward strand.
ATCCCAGAAGATCAATTACATCGTAGAGCCGATCGTGGGACAAAAACAGGCGTTTCACGCTCACAACTGGTTCCTGGAGCTCCTCGTGGAGCAGGGAATTATCGGCGCCGCCTTTTTCCTCGCGTTTCTGGCGTATATGATAAGGATATTCTGGAAGGCGCTGCGGGCTCACTCGTCAATCTGTGAAAGATTGATCCTTGTTGGAATCATATCCGGAGCGCTAGGGCTTCTTTCCGGAATGATTTTCGATGTCTGGTTGAACTGGTGGGAAGGGGGATGGATTTTATGGTTACTTCTGGGATTTGGATCAGCTGTCAGCCTCAGAATCCTTTCCAGAAAAGACGCGTTCGCGACTCCCGCGAAAACCCAAACAAAAAGACTTGGTTGGATCATAAAATCTACCGGCGCGATTCTCTTGCTTCTCTCCGTTCTTTTGTTCATGACCAATTATATGATATTTCAATCCGAAAGGCACGTCTGGAGATTCCATAACTTGATACAGATGTCTCAGTATGAAAAAGCCATGGACATGCACGCGCGCGCCAATATTCGAATCTTCCCCTCCCCCAACATGCGCTTCTGGAATGCCATTGCGCTGTACCATGCCAAAAAGACGAACGATGCGGAATCTATCCTGAATCAGCTGATGGAAAAATATCCCGTGGTTTCCAAGTATCCCATGATGATGGGGTATATTTACATTCAGCGGAAAAAAATGGAAGAGGCGGAAGCCTCGATGAAAAAAGCCTGCACCCTCGAGCCCAACGGGGAAAACGCCATCAAACTGTGCAAGTTTTATATCTCCCGGAAAAAAAACGATGACGCCTCGCGGATCATGCAGGATCAACTGAAAAAGGCGCTGTACCCACCGCTTCTACATCTTTACCTGAAACTGGAAAAAGATGAAGGGCGGGCAAAAGAAGCGCGCGCTTTTCTCTCGCAGCTCCGGGAGAACCTGCCCTTTTTGAAACGCAAGAGCAAAGGCGAACTCGCCCGCTGGGAAGCGGAACTCTCCACTATCATGAAAGACATGGGATGGGCGAAAAAGGCGTATCGCCTTTCCCTTTTATACGATCCGGACAATTACCAGGTATGGAACGACTATGGGCTGGTTCTGAAAAATCTGGGATATTATGACCGCTCTGAAAAGGCGTTTGTACGATCCATCGCCTTGAAATCCGATAATTTCATTCCCATTTTCAACCGGCTCGAACTGGCGATCGATCGAAAAGATTTTGAACTGGCAAAAACGCTCTCTGAAACGCTGAAGACCATGAAACTTCCCCCGGAAGCGGAAAAAAGACTCCAGGATATCGGGAAAATCCTGCAGAAATAAAGTTGAATAATTATTCCTGCATAATGCGGGGGAAATGATATTTATAACACTCCTCTTGATTTTCAATATATGAGAGAGTAAATATAATTTCATTGTAAAGATTGAAAAGGAGGATATTAAAATGGCGCGAAACAGGGAACGGATAACCAAGATCATTATTCGCGGCTTTAAATCGATATATGAAAGACAGGAAATTGATATACGCCCCCTGACTATTCTTGCGGGTGCGAACAGTTCCGGAAAATCCAGCGTCATCCAGCCGATCTTACTATTGAAACAGACTATAGAAGCGCCCAGCGATCCTGGCGCATTATTGCTTGATGGGCCTAATGTTCGTTTTACAAAGGCGGAACAACTCATTAGTCATATCTTGGGAAAAAATGTATTAAATGGTTTTACTGCAGGTTTGGAGATTGATAATGAAAGCAGGCTGGAAATTGAATTCAAAAGAGAAAAGAAAACGGGATATGATGTATCCTCGATGCTTTACTCTTCAAACACAGAAAAGAAACCAACTAAAATAACTCCTGAAATGAGTCATGATGATATTGTTAAACTTCTTCCCACGCTTGCGAAGTTTAACCAAAATATTGACAAAACTGAGACGCAATGGATTGTTATTCGGAAGAAATGTTTTTTGTCTTTTGAATTATTCCGTGTATCTGATAAAAAAAAGATTGGATCTTTTGGAAATTACGGTATCGTCTATGGATCTAACTTTATTCCCCATATTGAAGCGTTGATTCATTTACCAGGATTACGAGGGAATCCCCGCAGGACTTACCCCAAAAGCGCGATGGGACCATTATTTCCAGGAACATTCGAAAACTACGCCGCGAGCATTATTTCCGAGTGGCAGGCGAAAAATGATGATCGCCTGAAGCAATTAGGAGCCGCCTTGGAAGAGATGGGATTGACATGGAAGGTTAAAGCGGAACGATTAGACGATACCCAGGTTGAAATAAGAGTAGGAAGACTAACTCATGGAAAACGAGGAGGCGCAAGCGATCTGGTCAGCATTGCCGATGTTGGTTTTGGCGTTTCGCAATCCCTTCCAGTGGTCACGGCTCTGATAGCCGCCAAACCTGATCAGATCGTCTATCTCGAGCAGCCGGAAATCCATCTGCATCCCAATGCGCAGCGAAAATTGGCGCATATATTGAAAAACGCTGCGGAAAGAGGCGTTATCGTCATTATCGAAACCCACAGCTCTCTTCTCCTCAGGGAGATTCAAACCCTGGTCGCCGCAGGCTCATTGGATAAAGACCTTGTCAAACTTCACTGGTTTCAGCGCCAGGATGATGGCTTGTCGAAAATCCACTCCGCAGAGCTTGATGAAAACGGGGCTTTTGGAGATTGGCCAGAGGATTTTGACGAAGTAGAGCTGGACGCCGAAAAATCATATCTGGATGCCGTCGGAATTCGAGAGGGAATCTCATGAAAACAAAAGGTTCCCGATTGCTCGTCATCGACGCCTCTGTTGCTCGTTCCGCCGGGGAAACTGAACATCCTGTATCAATGTCTTGCAGGGTTTTCCTTCAAGATATCAAGAAGATATGCCATAAACTGGTCATGACTTCATCTATCCATAAAGAATGGAAACGACATCAAAGTAGATATACAACCAAATGGTTAAGCGCCATGATAGCCAAAAAGAAATTCAAATATTTGGAAGAAAGCGTTCTTCCGAACATCGATATAAATCTTTCAAAAGTGAATATAGCAAATAGATGTGCGTTAAAAAAAGATTTATTGTTAATAAAAGCCGCAATCTCCAGTGATGGCGTCATTATAACAACAGACAAAAAGATCATAAATATCTTCTCGAAATATACGGAACAGATTAAAACTCTCAAAACCATTCGGTGGATTAATCCAGTTCAAGATAATCCAGAATGTCTGAAAGATTTGTGAACCAAAAATCCCCTTGTGAAGGATCTTTTCACAAGGGGAAATCATGCAGAAACTGAATGGAGGATCAGGCGACGCTGCAGCAGGGTTTGGAATCCTAAACTTCCAACGCGCTCTCCCAGACCCCGTGAATGTTGCAATATTCCAGGGCATGGAAGGAACTGAACTCGCTGACCGGGACGAAAAACCGCACATCGGGTTTGGAATAAACAGGCGCCAGGTCCACCCTTCCCAGGCAGATCACCTGCCCTCCTTTTTTCACGCCGTACAACTCGATCCAGACAATATGATGTTCCACGGTATTGGGATGGGGGACCTCCTTGCCCACGATCACGCGGACGATATTCGGTTCCTCGCTCGAATCCTTATCGATTTCTATCACGGGAACGTGTTTTTCCTTGCCTTCCTTATCCGCTCCCTTGAGGATTTTGGCGAATGACATAAGACGTCACCTCCCTTCCTTGCTTTGTATCTTTATGAACGTGAAACTCTTGAGATTCTTCCATGCCGATCAATCTTCCTCGAACTTTCTCTTTCCCATTTCCTTATCCAGCATGTATATAGCGCGCCCCGTATCGCCGATCATCTCCAGCTTCCCGATGATTTCCTCCGCGTTTTTCTCCTCTTCTACCTGTTCGCTGATAAACCACTGGAGCGTGATATCCGTTGCATAATCTTTTTCCTTTTTGGCAATATCCATCAATCCATTGATCAACGCCGTCACCTTTTTCTCATGCTCGAGCTGCTTTTTCGCGCAATCCATAAGCGAGGCATACTTCGCCTTTGGCGCGTCAATGGCAAGGAGCTTGACCTGTCCTCCCTGCTCGAAAATATAGTCATAGAACTTCATGGCGTGTGCCATTTCCTCCTGCGCCTGAACCTTGAACCACTGGGCGAATCCGTCATACCGCTTGTCTGAGCACCATGCCGACATGGAAAGATACAGATAGGCCGAAAACATCTCGGCATTGATCTGCTGGTTGATGGCTTCCTGCATTTTGTCGCTGATCATGGTTAAAATCTCCTTTCATTGATTTAATTGAAATGTTTATTCCTCGAGGGGCTCGAAGTCTTTCTTTCCCGCTCCACACAGGGGGCAGACCCAATCCTCTGGAAGGTCCTCGAACGCCGTTCCGGGTTCAATGCCGTTGTCCGGATCGCCTTCCTCCGGGGCATAGATATAACCGCACAAGGTACAGATGTATTTTTGCATATACGTTCCTCCTCGATATTAAAATCGGAAAGAGAGAAAATCCCTTTCCCGCTTCAACGGAGAACAGAGCGTTTCGCCTTTTCCAGGCGCTTTTCGCAAAGTCCCTTGAAAAAGAACTGCGCCCGCGTCATCCTGTTGTGACCCGTGTTCTTAATTTCATAACTTGGATACTTTGAAAAAATATCTATCATCCGTTTACAAAGGATGCAATAAAAATGTGCATGGGCTCGCATTTTATTATAAATGATAATCGGGATTATCCATTCGGAAATTAATGTGCAATCGGGGGTCAATCCCTATAAAAATCCAGGTATTTTATGGAAATATTATGCTAAATCATAGATACAGCGCTTCCCATCATTACAGATATCCTTATCATTATGATGGATTTTTATAGAGA
>JAFGFK010000003.1 GCA_016931135.1 Candidatus Sumerlaeota bacterium
TACGGGACTTTGATATTCTATACTGCGGAACATGTTGCAGCCACATGGGCTGCCTTCTGGGCCGCGGCGCTTATTCTGGTTTTCATCAAAACAGAAAAGGAAAAGAGAGCGCCTTATTTTTTCATCCTGGGTTTACTGGGAGGACTTTCCATACTTACCAGGCCAACTTTTCTCCCCTTCTTTATAATCGGTTGTATCTTGTTGTTTGTAAAAATCCCGCATCCCGCATACAAGACTAAAGGCGTCATTTTCCAAATCATTCTTTTATCTTCCGGTTTCTTTTTGACCATCCTTCCCGTTTGTTTCCTGAATCGCCATGTAACCGGCAAATTCACCTTTCTTCCCTATTCGGGCGGAATCAATTTTTACATAGGCAACAATGAGGATTATTGCAGAACAGTGACCATCCGCCCGGGATATGAATGGGACAAACTCACCGCGCTTCCGGCGCATAGCGGGGCAATCGGTCCGTGGGAAGGACAGGATTTCTTTTATGAGAAATCCCGGGAATTCATTAAAACAAATCCGGGCGCCTTCCTCGCTTTACTGGGCAGGAAGACCTTGAGATTTTTCAGTTCCAGGGAAATCCCCCGGAATATCGATATCTATCTGTATCGAAGGTGGTCTTCGCTCCTTAAGGCGCTTGTATGGAAGATCGGAGGGTTCGGTTTTCCTTTCGGATTGCTGTTTCCCCTGGCGCTAATCGGTCTTTACAACCAGCGAAGAAGAATCCCGATGATTCTGATTCTTTTTCTACTCTTTTTTTCCTTATCCGTGATTCTGATCTTTCCCTCATCAAGATACAGGGTTCCTCTTCTCCCGCTGATGATTATCTTATGCGCTGCGGGAAGCGTTTCCCTGTGGCGGTTAATTTCACAAAAGAAATGGCGGGATTTGACTCCCGCCGCTTTCATTTTCCTCGCAGCGCTTTTGATCACGTTCATTCCGGGACCTTTTTGTGAGGAAAGGATCAATTACGAGGGGGAAATGTATTACGCCCTGGGGCATCAGGCGAATGAAAAAGGCGACAAAGAAGAGACGATCCGTCTTTATGCAAAAGCCCTGGAAATTGCGCCGGAACTGGATGATGCGCGTAATAACCTCGGCGCCGCTCTTGTTGAGATGGAGGCGCCGGAAGAAGGCGTTAATCTCTTTCTGGAAGTTCTGAAGAAAAACCCGGAACGCGAGGATGCGCATAACAATCTTGCCATGGCGCTGGCGCGTCTTCACGAATTCAACGATGCCATTTCCCATTACAAGAGGGCGATAGAGATCAATCCCCATTTCACGGAGGCATATTATAACCTGGCAAACTGTCAACGCACGATCGGGCAAAATGAAGCGGCGATACAAAACTACAAAACCGCTCTTCAGACAAAACCCGATTATGTCAAGGCGTCCTTCAACCTTGCGAATCTTTATGCGGGGATCGGCGAATTGAATAGCGCGGTTTTGGAATATCAGTCGATCATTCTGAAGGAACCTGCCAATATCGATGCGAGAAACAACCTCGCCAATGTGTATCTGTTGCAAAAGAGATATGAGGAAGCGGATAAGGAATTTAGAAAAACCCTGGCGATTCGCCCCAATTTCCCCCCATCGCTTTTCGGTTTGGGAAATGTCTTCTTCGAGAAAAAAGATTACGATTCCGCCCTTGCCCGTTACAGGGAGGCGATAGACGTCAATCCGCAATTCGCCCAGGCGTTCTTCAAGATGGGGAACATTTTCCAGATGCGAGGGGAATCAGGGGAGGCGATAAGTCATTATGAAAAAGCGATGAATCTGATTCCCGAATGGGACAAGCCTGCCTTTCATCTTGCCTGGATTTACGCCTCATGCGACAGGAATGAATATCGCAATCCGCAAGAGGCGATCCGGATTGCGGAAAGACTCTGCGGTAAGACATCTTATTCCAATGCCGGTTTTCTGGATTTGCTCGCAGCCGCTTATGCGGGAAACGGGCGGTTCAAAGAGGCGGTGGAAACTGCGCAAAAGGCGCTGACGCTCTGGAAAGAAGGAAAGGGAGGCTCTCTTTCCGAAGAGATTCGGAAACGGCTGAAACTATATCAGGATGAAACGCCTTTTCAAGATTCATGCGCCATCCTCACGCCCTATCCGGAGGAATGAAACCAACCGCTTTCCAAGATATTTATTCTCTCAAGATTTCCCGAAAATACGATAAATTCAGCATTTTTAGTTGCAGAGCGCCAACCGGTTTCCTATCGTATCTTATATAATGATTGGGATGACGCAGAAAGAAAAAAACTGCGTTTCCCTTCATGAAATTCTTTAAAAAAATTGATTTGCGCCCCAATACGACAGAAAAGGGAAAACCAAAGATTGAAGGCGACGGTAAAACATGGGAATGACATAGATCCAGAGTTTTCCGAAAAGATGGAACTCGCAAGGCGCGCTTTGCACGATTTTCACGCTCAGTGCTTCTGGTACCTGCGCGAAGACATGGAACTGAAGCCCTCGGATCTGGAAGAAATAATACGAGGGCTGCGTCATAATGGGGGGCGGCGCGGATTCCTCCTCGCCGAACGTTTATGCCGTTAACCGAACCGCAAAAGCGTATCCTCAAGATATTAGCCTCGCGCCGGAGTCCCGAAAACTACCTGGCTGGCGCTACTGTGCTGCATCGCGCGGAGGACAGCCCCCGCTTCTCGGAGGATATTGACTTCTTTCACGATATCGCAGACAGCATTGCGCAAAGCGCGGAAACTGACGCGTCAACATTAAAGCATTTTGGCATCGATCTGGAGTGGCTTCTGCGAACGCCCACATTCTACAGAGCGGTCGCTATAGTCTCGGGAGAAAAACTCAAACTTGAATGGGCGGTTGATTCGACATTCCGCTTTTTTCCCGTTGTGGAAGACTCCCTGTGTGGATTTCGTCTTCATGAAACCGATGCGGCGGTAAATAAGATACTCGACTTGGCTGGAAGACGGGAAGCTCGCGACTTCGTTGATATCCTGTACATTCACAAAACTCGCCTTTCCATTGGGGCGTTGGCATGGGCTGCATGTGGCAAGGACCCCGGCTATTCACCCGCATTCCTGCTTGACCATGCCGGTCAGCATGTAGCTTACGCGCAAGACGATATTGACAGATTGAGTCTGAACGAAAAGATGAATATATACGATCTCAAACGCGAGTGGTTGACGGCGCTGGAAAGGTCTTATGAATTGATCAACTCTTTACCAGCGTCTGATATAGGCTGTCTCTATCTCACCCCCGAGGGAACGCCGATTACCCCTGATCCGGAGAGCCCGGATTTTAAAGGATTGGCGCGTCACTTCGGTTCTGTCCGCGGCGCCTGGCCATCGATCAGTCCCTTCATGGATCATGGGAGCGGGAAACCTTCCTAGATGCGCCCCATTTGAATCGTTCTCACAGGATTACCTCAATTTTCTGATGATCCTCCTTGAATCGCCGTTTTTCATGACGATTCCTCCCTTTATTTCCCTTGTACATAGTTCAGAGAGGATTATATCCGTATCCGGTTTCCGGATCAAACCAATTGCCGCCTTATCGAGATGGTCTCCATGATGGTGGGTAATGAGGATCAAATCCGCCCTGGGGAGTTTGGAGTAATCCGCATACTGGCCAACCGGATCGATATGGACGACGGTCTTGTCGAACTCCATCATGAGGGTTCCATGAGCGATGAAGGTGACGCTGATATTGACGGGCGAGGAGCTGATTGTATCTTTTTCGAATATATTCTCGGCAAGGGAAGAAGAAGCGAATCCGAGAATAAGAAACAACGTCACAATAATTATGATATTCATAAAAACCTCCTCAAAGGAAATGTAAACTGGGAGATTTTCCTCCAGACAGACATGTCAAGTCAACATTTTCGTATGGAAATAATGACAAAATTTACATAGACGATCATTTTTAACTTGACTTTGAGCCTCGTTTAAAAAGGAGAATCAATTTGACTTTGAAATTACCGATTCAAATTGTTCCCTGCGTTTAATTTTTTCCCGTTTCAGGATGTCGAGGGAGTTAATTTTTTAAATTATTATGGAAGAATCCAAAAAGAAACCGGTCAAGTATCCTGTTTTCCGGAACCCCGAAAAATATATGAAAAACAGAAAGCGAGGGAATCCTCTTGGCATGATCAAGATGGCGGGGGAATCGCAGGCTCTGGATCGTTGTTTAAACGAAATTCGGGATATTCGTACAGTATGCGATGCGCCCTCGGGTCCCGGAAGGATGTTCCCTTACTGGAAAGACAAGGGGTACATGGTTCATGCGGTGGACATATCCGAAAGGATGATCGAGGCGTCCCGGAAACTCCAGGAAACCACGGGCGTCCCGGGAACCGCCAGGATGGGAGACATTTTCCAGTTGAATAAAATGCTCGAGGAAAAGCCAGACCTGGTTGCGTCCATTCGGTTTCTTTATTATTTCAATGCGGAAGACCGGATAAAACTCCTTTGCGCCCTTGCCAGCGCGTCACGGCGATATGTTCTCGTACAGTATAAAACCACGGAAACAATCAAGGGGCAAATCACCCTGGTTCGGAGGATATCCGAAGAAAAAAAGCCTCAGAAGACCCACCTGGAACAATATGCCGTTTCTTATAACGAGATTCTTGTGGAGCTGAGAGAAGCGGGGCTTGCGCTTCTCCGAATCGAACCGATAGGAGAGTTTTCGGATCGGGTTTTTGTATTGGCGGAAAAGGCGGAGGCTGGATCGAGCCCGATGGACCTTTCCATAAACGCCCGGCAGGCATTTATAAAACCCCGGCGCTTGTATCTCGCCGTATCCCTGATAGTTCTTTTCGCCCTGGTTTATTTTCTCAATTCCTCCCGAAGTTTCTTCGGCGAAAACGAAGCGTTTTTTTCCCTGGGCGCCCGGAGCGTATTGAAAGGCGAGTGGATCGCCCCGAGAATTTACAATAAAGTTTCTCCAGCAACGCCCGCCCTGATGCACTGGTGGATCGCGGTCATATCCATCCCGTTTTCCGATGTCTCCGCGCAATCCGCCCGGCTTTCCCACATCCTCATCATGCTGGGAGTTCTCTACTCCCTATACGCCTTTTCCAGGAGGAATGGACGACGCGGGGCCGGGATATTAGCCATACTCATCCTGGGATCCTGTTACATATTCTGGGAAAAGGCGTTTGAAGTGGATGTGGACATGATGCTGACCCTTTCTCTTACAACGGCATGGGGCGCCCTTTTCCATCTTCTTCATGATTCATTCCGGAGAAAATACTGGTGGCTCCTCTGGGGGGGATTATCCATCGGCATTTTTCTGATTGGCCCCTTGGCGCTTGCCCTGACAGCCGTTCTTTTCATCATTATCGCCTTCCCTTCCTGGAGACTGAAGCAGACCCTCGAAAAATTCAATCAAGTCCGACCTTATTCCGGGATTGTTTTATGCTTGACGCCGTTTTTATTGTGGATCGGTTCGGTTTATTTATATTATGGCGCGGACGCCGCAAAACACATATTCAGGCATTGGCGCCTCATCAACTTTTCTCATTTCATGGAATCTCAGACAAACCCGCCGTACTACGACTCTTCCGTTTTCCCGCTATATTTATTCCCCCTGTCTCTCCTTGCAACGTTCGTTATCTGGAGTCTGTTCAAACATAAGAATCCTAAAGGCGCCGCTTCCGTTTCCATCAACAAATTCGTCTTTTGCTCCAGCCTCTCTCTTCTCTTGTTTTATTCAGCGCTCTATCCCTCCGGTAATCGCTTCCTTCCCCTGGCGCCCTGGATCGCCTTTCTGATCGGAGACAACCTCTGGAAGCGCGTTCTCGCCGTTGTTCCCTTAAACAATGATTGCGATTGCCACGAACAGATTCTGCTTGGCAGGCTTTTAGGTACGCAGTCCGGAAGGTTCTATGCGGTTTTATTGATCTGTTTTATTTCTGCAACGGCTGTTTACAACAGGGTCGTCGCTCATTACAGGGAAGGATACGGCTCCCCTCTTCTGGCAGCCCTTGAGATCGATTCGAGCGTGGATACGGATGACAGACTGTTCCTGGTTGACAATACGGATCCACGGATCATTTTTTATATCAAAAAGAAATACGAGATCACCGATGACAGAGACGCCGACATCCTGAATCTGCAGAAAATGCTTTCAAGCAAACAAGAGATTGACTTGCTGGTGGATGAAAACGATATTTTCAAGTTCGTCAAGCTGCGGGACCCCCGCATTTATGTCGAGAATACGTTCAATTTCCAGAATAAAATATACTATATCCTGACAAACGAATTCCGCCCCGGGATGGTTCCCCTTTTAAACCTTGTTTTTCGAAGGTCCGCATAAACAAACCTCCTGCTCGGAAAAACCGATGCGCAGCCATGTCTGTACGTATCAAACGCCAAAACGTTTTTCATACAGATGAACTATCATGATCGGATAAATTCTTCACCCGCGGATGGCGCCCAGATAATGAGAGGTGAGCTGCCTCTCCTTGACATGATTCGGGATGTAATCCGGCAGGAGAATGGGTGAAACCCTTGCCGGATCGATCCCTATCTTTTCCACTTCCCGATTATATTTGCGAACATGTTCCAGAGTCAGATCGCTGGTTTTCTCGAGGGATTTCGCGTATTGCGCGGCAAAGGTCCCGGCGCGGCGCCCGAATACGGTTATCTCCAGCTGGGAATTGCCCATCAGGCGATTCCTGCCGTGCGTCCCGCCCTGAACCTCGCCTGCAGCATACAAACCCGGAACGCTCGTTTCGCACCTGGCATTGACATCCAATCCGCCGTTTTGGAAATGAAGCGTGGGATAAACCAGCATCGGTTCTTTTGTGATGTCAATGTTGAACCGCTTGAACTGGCGCACCATGGCGGGCAGCTCGCGTTCCACGGTTCCAACCCCTTCCAACTCTTCGATAATCGGCGAATCGAGCCAAATGCCTTGCTGCCCCGAAGGGGTTTTGACTCCGTTATGGTTTTCCACGCATTCCCGGATGAATGCGGAGGATTCCACATCCCTCGGTTCCAGGGGAAAGACAAAAAGATAGCCGTCTTTATTGACGGGTTGCCCGCCCAATCCGCGGACTTTCTCCGTAACGAGAAATCCCAGTATCTGTTCCGGGAATACGGCGCCCGTTGGATGGTACTGAACCGAATCCATATAAATCAACCTGGCTCCTGCGCGATATCCAAGAACGACGCCATCGCAGGTTGCGCCGTAATGATTTGTCGTGGGAAACCCCTGTATGTGAAGCCTGCCCATTCCGCCAGTGGCGAGAATCACGGCTTTTGATTTTACAATAAAATATTCATCGGTTTCGAAGTTCTGAAGGATCGCTCCGGCAACGCGTCCATCCGTATCCATGATGAGTTCGACTACAGGAGAGAAATCGATTACCCGAATCCGTTCTTTTCTGCATTCGATTTCATCGCGCAGAACCCGGAGGATTCCGGAACCTGAATAATCCTTGCACGAGAGCATACGCGTACGGGAAGTTCCTCCCCCATGCCGCGTTTTCAAAGAACCATCCGGGTTCCGATCGAACATGACTCCCAGTTCAATAAGCCAGTCGATCACAAGCGGGGCATCCATGGAAAGGGCTTCCACGAGTTCCGGCTTATTGTCGAAGTGCCCTCCCCCCATGACATCCAGGTAATGCCGAATCGGCGAGTCCTGGGGATTCACGGCTGCCTGGATGCCTCCCTGCGCCATGATGGAATTGGAATCTCCCAGGCGCAGTTTGGTTACGAGAAGAACGTTCACGCCCTCCTGTTCGGCAAGGAGCGCAGCGGAGCATGCGGCGGAGCCCCCCCCTACGATCAAAACATCCGTTTCCATATCCGGATGATTCAGATCGAAAACGTCCGGATTTATTCGAGAGTAAGCCTCGAGGATATCCGCAACTTCAGTCGTAATGGATTCGCCTTTGTTCACGCCGATTCTCAGGGGACGCTTGGCGATTTTCTTGTAATCCGGGTGGAATTTCTGGAGAACTTCTTCTCTCTGAGCCGCTGTCATTGCGGGAAAAATATGTTCTCTTCCCTTTTCGCGCGAGAGTCGCAGTCGTGAGGGTCTCGACGCCTCCACTTTTTTCAGTGAGTCCTGCATATATTCGGGATACATGGTATTATTAGCTCCCTTCGATTGGTAGTTGATTGTATATATTTGCCGATTGCGGATTGGGGATTATGGGTTGTGGGTTGTGGGTTGATGGTTGATGGTTAATGGTTGGTTGCCCGCCGAAGTTACGCCATGACGTAACGAAGGTAAGGTTGTCGTTCGGATTTTTCATATTCATGAATTTACCCCTTTTCTCCGGGTTCGATGTCGCGTTCGTAATACATTTTTTTCAGTTCGGCTAATTCCTTTTTTTTAATGCAGGACATCTCATCATCAAATTTTCCGCTTTTTATTTCCTTTACTCTTTGTTCCAACTGGCTCGATCCGGGAGCGAGATACTTGCCGTAAAGCCTTTGAGCCAGAATTCCAACGTTGAATTGCGCGATTTCCGCCGGACACCTCAGGGCGCAAAGACCACACCGGATGCAATCAAAGGAAACGTGCGCCGCCTTCTCAATATCTCCCCGCTCCACCGCGTTGACGTAATCCATGACATTGATATCCTGGGGACACGCCTTTGTGCAAGTATTACAAGCGACGCATCGGAACACCTCGGGATAAAGATTCTTGAAGACTGCGATAGTGGGTTCGATCCTGTTGACGTCATAGACCGGTTTCACCACAGGAACAAAGGGAATCTGGGCAATGAGCATTTCGTCTTCGACGACGGTCTGACAGGCAAGACCCGTCCTCAATTTGTAATCGCCTTTCAACCGGTACACGGTAGCGCAGGCTCCGCAAAAACCCTCCCTGCATCCCGCGCCGCGTTTCAATTGGTACCCGGAATATTCAAGGGCGCTCATGATGGTGGAGCCTTCGGGAACGAAAAACTTCTTTCCCATGATATAAATTGCGACGGCTTTTTTCTGGGTTTCTTTTTCCTTCATTTGATTTATCCCTCAGCGTATTATAATTGCCGACAAAGTGCGCATGCTGATTGCATGTCGTTCGTTGCCGGTTGCCCGGAATCAGGAACGCGCGTCACGACAGCGCCCCCAGTTGGGCGGTGATTTCGCTATCCGTGAAGCCTCCCAAATCCGGCGCGCCTCCCCGGCAGGATGCGGCGCATAAGCCGCATCCCTTGCATAAGGCGATATTGACTACAGCCACGTTTTTCTCCTCATCCAGAGAGATCGCCTTATACGGACAAATATCAATGCAGAGCCCGCACGCCCGGCAGAGGTTGGGATTGATCCGCGAGACCAGTCCCGAGGTTTCCATCTCGCGATGGGAAAGAATCCCTGCGGCGCGTCCCGCCGCCGCTTGAGCCTGGGCAATGGTCTCTTCGATGAATTTGGGGGCATGGCAGGTTCCGGCGACAAAAATGCCTTCCGTGGCAAAATCAACCGGGCGCAGCTTGACATGAGCCTCGAGAAAAAATCCGTCTTCATTCAGGGGAACTTTCAACATTTTCGCCAGTTCCTCTCTTCCATCCTGCGGCGCCAATCCCAAAGAAAGGATAACCATATCCGCCGGGACTTCAATTTCCTCTCTCATCAATTGTTCCTCAACGCGAACGAAAAGCCGGTTGCCGCGAGGAATCGCCTCCGGAGGGCTTTCCGGATCATAGCGAAGAAAAATGACTCCATTTTTCCTCGCCTTTTCGTAATATTCCTCCTTGAATCCGTAAGTGCGCATATCCCTGTAAAAAACATAGACCTCCGCCCTGGGATTGATCTCTTTTATCCTGAGGGCGTTTTTGACAGCCTGAGCGCAGCAGATACGACTGCACCAAGGAACGTTTTCGGTTCTGGAGCCCACGCATTGTATCATTACAAAGGTTTTCCCATTGGGAATGTCGCCGGGATCGAGTCTTTCGAGATAATCTTCCAACTGGCGCTGGGAAAGAACTCTTTCATCGCTTCCGCGCAAATATTCTTCCGTTTCCGCTTCCTTTGTTCCGATAGCAACGATAATGGCGCCATGAGAAAGGATTTTCTTCTCCCCCCCGCTTGAAATCTCCGTGGTGAAATTTCCCACATAACCGTCGATTCTTTCTATCCTGGCTTCCGTAAAAACCTCTATCGCTTCGTGCGATAACGCCTTATCAACGAGGGTTCTGATGAAAGAAGAGAGATCGAGCCCTTCAAGGGTATTGTAGAGTTTATTCAGCATACCGCCCAGGCGTTTTTCCCTTTCCACGATAAAGGTCTTGAAACCCTGATCCGCGAGGGAAAGCGCTGCTGTGAGCCCGGCAACGCCGCCCCCGATCACCAGGGCTTGCGGATGAATCTCCACCTTTCCCGCAGGGAGGGGTTCCAGGCGTCCCGCCTTGGCTGCCGCCATGGCGATCAGGTCTTTCGCCTTTTCCGTCGCTTCTTGGGGAAAATCCATGTGTGTCCAGGAGCATTGATCCCTGATATTCGCCATTTCGAAGAGGTAGGGATTGAGTCCTGCCTCTCTTAACGTATCCTGAAAAAGGCTTTCATGAGTGCGCGGGCTGCACGCAGCGACCACCACGCGGTTCAGGGCATATTGCCTGATGGTTTCCACGATTTTCTTCTGGGAATCCTGGGCGCATGAATACATGAGTGTATCCGCAAAGACCACATCCGGAAGGGTTCTGGAGAACCGGGAAAGTTCCTCCACATCCAGGTATCCGGCAATATTGGTTCCGCAATGGCAGATGAAACAGCCGATGCGGGGAGGCTTATTTTCAACGCTTGTTTCCGGTGGAAAGGTCTTTTCCCTGATCTGGGCGCCGCGGGATACGCTCAAAAATTCGGCGGCTTTTGCCGCTGCAGCCGAAGCCTGCATAACGGATTCCGGAATCGCCATGGGTTCGTTCAGGCTTCCGGCGATGAAAACGCCCTCGCGGGAGCTTGCCACAGGGTCTTCAAGGTTTGTATCTCCAAAACCGAACGAATTCATTCTCACTCCCAGGGTTTCCAGGAGTTTTCTCTTTTCGGGCGAAGGGCAGAATCCAACGGAAAGAACCGCCATGCCGTAGCGTTCCTCGAAGAGGTCTCCGTGATCGTCTTCGTACCGGAGGATCAGGTCTTTTGATCCCGGGTCCTCGGCAATCTCGGATATTTTGGAGCGGACGTAACGGACTCCGTATTTTTTCTGCGCCCGGTCCACATATTTATCGAAGTCCTTCCCGTGGGCGCGTATATCAATATAAAATATTGTTGTTTCAATATGCGGGGCATGCTCCTTTGTGATGATCGCTTCCTTTGTGGCGTACATGCAGCAAACAGACGAGCAATAATTATTTCCAATCTGGCTGTCGCGGGAACCCACGCACTGAATCCAGGCGATGCGCCCGGGGTCCTTTCTATCGCTCGGGCGAAGGATGCGCCCCTGATAAGGACCGGATGCGGAGAGTATCCGTTCCAGTTCCAGGCTTGTCACCACATTGATGAAACGTCCGTACCCGTATTCCCTTTTATCGTAAGGAAGATATATTTCAGAGCCTTCTGTGAGGATGACAGCGCCCACGTGAAGGGCGAGATCCTCCGGCTGTTGATCGAGAAGGATGGCGCCGGATTCGCACGCCTTTTCACATGCCCGGCATTCAATACACCCCTTGTATTCAGGAGGGATTCCCTGTTTGTCGATGACAAAGGCGTTGGGAATCGCCTGGGGATAAAACTTGTAAATGGCTTTTCTGAAGGAAAGCCCCTGTTCATAAATATTCGGAATGGAGACCGGACATTTTTCAGAGCATTTCCCGCATGCCGTGCATTTTTCGATGTCAACGTACCTGGGATTTTTATGCACATGAAGCGTGAAATTCCCGACCTCTCCTTCAAGAGATAACACTTCGCTGCACGTCAGGATGTCAATATCCTTATGTCTTCCGCAATCCACAAGCTTGGGAGAGAGAATGCACAGGGAGCAGTCGTTCGTGGGAAAGGTTTTATCGAGCATTGCCATAAATCCACCGATGGCAGGTTTTTTCTCGATGAGATAAACCCGGAAACCCAAATCGGCAAGATCGAGGGACGCCTGAATTCCAGTAATCCCTCCTCCTATAACCGCCACCGCACCCGTTACATGTGAATTTTTTTCACTCATGTTTTTCCTATTTAAGAAACACCCTTTCGGGTTTATCCTTTTTCTTTTTCTTATCCGCGGGTTCAGATTGTGTAATCTCAACCTTCACGCCCTCCCGGGTATAGCCCTCTTTCTCCGCCAGCCGCCTGATCGCAGCCATGAGTTTCGGAATTTCCACTTTCTGGGGGCATTCGTTCAAACACCGGAAGTGCGTGGAACAAATATTGACAAATTCATTCTCAAAGACTTCTTCCCTGATGCCAACCAGGATTTTCCGAATGAGCATCCTGGGGGAATATTTTTCATCCAGGGAGCGCTCGGGGCATCCTGCCGTGCACGCTCCGCAGGCAAAACATTGATACAAATCCTTTCCGCATTCCTGTTCGACAATCGCGTATTTGAAATTCGGATCGATCGCGGCGTTCTCCGGATCGCCCTGTTTTTTTCTTCCATAAGTTTCCTCGGTTATGCGGCATTCCCGCACCGCATTCATCACCGCCTTTATATTGACATTCTGGGGGCACTTGGAAAGGCAGAGATAGTGAGCGGAGCATATCCACACGAACTCGCTCCGGAACGTCTCATCCTTCAAACCCAGGAGCGCCTTTCGAATCACCTCGCGGGGGTTGTATTCCGGTTTAACCTTTTGCTCGGGGCACCGCGCCGTACACGAACCGCAGGCGTAGCATTTGAGGATTCCCTCGCCGCCCTCTTCACGCGCGATCTGAAACTTGAAGTTGGGATCCAATTCCCTGGAATCAATCATATCAAGGGGCATCATTTTTCTCCCACTTCGTTGAATTCATTTTCCTGGAACGTCTTGAGGGGAATCTCCTCATCCAGGCTTCTTCCCGGGTAATAATTGAATTTTGCCTGGGCGTCGGAAGCCACTCTTTTCAAAACCCGCATCAAGGGTATATTCACGGGGCAAGCCTGCTCGCATAGTCCGCATTCCACGCAGGAAAGAATCATGTGATTCATGCGCCCCGTGTGAAAAAGGAGGGTATCCAACGGCATCTTGAAGGCGCCCCGCGCCTGGGATTTTCTCAAAAGGCCGTCCGCTGTATGCGAGAGATTATCCGAGCTGAAAAAACATTCCTGGCAATAACATAGGGGACACGCCCTGCGGCAGTTCTGGCAATTGACGCACCTGGAATAGAATTTCAGAATTTCCTCGATCCCCTTGATGAAGCCCGTTTCCTCTTTGAACTTTCGATCCTCTTCCCGCCGTTTTTCCTTCAATTTCCCGAGCGCCTCTTCTCTTTTCGCGCTCACCAAGGCGTCTTTCAATGAAAGCCCCCTTAGTATCTCCCCGCCTCGCTGTGTCTTGGCTTCTATCAGAATCTCATCCTTCACATTCATCCCATACATTCCCATGAGGATATCGCAAAATTCAGGGATGGGTTCCCTGCATTTCAGGCATGCAGAACGCATTCGTGCGACCAGGTCTTTTTTTTCATCCAGGAGCCCCACAAAGAGATCGTTCGAGTTCTTCTTCTGAATAAGATCAGAATAATCGTTGATGGAAAAAGTTCCCGGGCAATCCATCCCGATGATGATGA
>JAFGFK010000010.1 GCA_016931135.1 Candidatus Sumerlaeota bacterium
AAATCAATCTGGATTTTTCCGAGTTTTACAAAGGCGTCCGTTGTTTCTGTTGATAACAGGTTTGGCTTCATTCATAAATCTCCTTTACTTTAAAAGATACTTTAACAGAGGTTCTGAAGAATATTTTAACGTTTCAAACTTGACGAAAAGGTATAATTCCTTCATGTAAATGGCATGATTTCGAGAAAGAGAATCCAATTTGTTTTGATTTTGTTTGTTGCTGGCATCCTTCTGAGCTGCGGGAAGGGATCAGAAAAGGCGCCAGAGGGCAAGACGGAAATCGTGTATTGGACAGGTTGGACGGGAAAGGAAATGGGCGTTCTCCAGGGCATCGTTAACAGGTTCAATGCTTCCCAGAACCGCATCCATTGCCGCATGGTCACGCTTGCCGGGGTTTATCAGAAGGTGCGCATCGCCTTTGCCGGAGGGGATGTGCCTGATCTTTTATCCACGATCTGGGCGGAGGAGCTGGCAGGTTATGCGATGCGCGGAGTTCTCGAGCCGCTCGATCCTTTCATGGCGGCATCGAACCGCGATTTTTCCAAAGAATACATGCCGGGACTCTGGCGCATGTTTCATTACGAGGATAAATGCTATGCCCTTGCCATGACCACCAACGGCACGCTCTATTTTTACAACAAGGATATTTTCGAGGAGATCGGGTGGGGGGCGGATCGCGTTCCCGAAACTCTCGAGGAATATGAGGAGGTAAACCGACTCTGCCTTGAATATGATGAGAAAGGAAACCTGGTTCGTTATGGAACCATTCCGGAGATTTTAGAGCTGTGGGCGTATATATATGGAGGAGGCTGGTATGATCCCCAAACGCACAAGGTAACGGCGAACCGCGAGGAAAACATCCGCGCTTTGAAGTGGATGCAGGAGCAGGCGAAACAATACGATCTTTTCAAGCTGCAGCGTTTCCGTAAATCGTTCGGGGGATGGATTTCATCCGCAAACTGCCCGTTTTACGTGGGTAAGGCTGCGATTTTTCACTCGGGAGAATACATGACGCTTCATCTGAAACGGTATGCGCCGGATTTGAAATACGGATGGTTTCCGTATCCCCATCCTCCCGGAGGAAGGGCGAACTGCTGCCTGGTAGGGGGATCGGTTTTTGCAATACCAAAGGCGTCGAAGCATAAGAAGGAGGCATGGGAGCTTTTGAATTATCTGACGCAGCCGGAAAACATCAAGGAATTCTGTTTGGCGCTGCACAATCTTCCCCCTCTTATGGAAGTGGCGAGAGATCCGGCATTCACGCAGGATCCGGTGTATCGCGATCTGGCGGAGATCATGAGCGGCGAAAATGTCTTCGGTCCGCCGCAAATGCCCCTGTGGGTGCGATATCAAACAGAGATCAGGAGGGCGGAGGAATTCGCCGTGTATGGAGAACGCAATCCAAAGGAAATCCTGGATGGCGTTCAAAATGTGATGGAGAGAGAACTGGAGAGACTCTTTCTGCAGAAAGAGAATGGAAAATGAAAAATGAAAATTTGAAAATTAAAAATGTTGGGTTCCCACGTCATTTCTTGACATGTTTCGTTCTGTTTGCGGTTTTTCTAATAACTGCAGCATTCGCTCAGACATGGGAGCCGGTTTCTCCAGGCGTGGATTACCGGTATTTCCGGTACGAGAATCCGCCAAATGATGTTTTCGTAACGCGTATGGATCGCAACGCGCCGGATCTGATCATAGACGCATCGCTCGCCAACGGGAGGATTGCGCAACCGGGAACATCCATCAATGTGGAAACCATTCCATCGCAGGTAAGCCGGTATAATGGGGCGTTCGGTTCCTGGGGGTTCGAGACGGGCAAATTCCGTTACCAGGTGATTGCTGCGGTTAACGGATGTGGATTCAGTACGGCGAACGGTTGTCCGGACAGCGCGATGGCGATGAACGGGGCATTCATCAAGCGTACGTTCGGAGCGAAGAAAAAGGAAAGCGACAGCGCGATGGGTTTTGCCTACAAGATGGAAACTTCTCCCCTTTCGCCCGGGATTCCATACATGGGGGGCAACCTGTCGCTTCCAGCCGATCCAACCAGAAACCGGATATCATTTGCCGATGGATCATGGACGTCTTTCAATAAAATCAACGATCAGCCGCAGCCGGAAGGCATTGTTCTATACACCCATCATTACGGGGCAAAAACGCCGGCGGCAAGCGGAGTAACGGAAATCGTGGTCGAAATGCGGAACGCAGCGCCCTTGTGCATCGTCCCCCTGCCCAATTTCATCATTGGTAACATCAGGGAGATCAGAAGGAATTCGGGAGGACAGACACCCATCCCCTTTGATTGCGTCGTGATAGCGGCGAGCGGATCGCGAATTGGCGACCTCCTGGGAAAGATTCAGGCGCCTGGTACGGAGGTGAGATTTTCCCTCGAGGCAAGGGATCATACGGGGCTTGACTGGACAACCATGTATTGCGGGATAGGACCCATGTGGGGCGTGATACTCCAGGGAGGGCACAAGCGGCAGACGCAATCAGAGTCGTTTCACAAGGCAGTTCATCCGCGAACGGCGGTCGCCTTCAATTCAAAATACATATACTTCATCGTAGTGGATGGAAGATCGAGCCGCAGCAAGGGAATGACGCTGAGCGTTCTGGCGGATTTCTGTTACCAGGTTCTGGAAGCCACCGATGCGGTAAACAACGATGGAGGCGGTTCCTCCATCTTATGGGTGAATGGAAAAATCATGAACAAGCCATCCGATGGGGCGCCGCGGGGCGTTGCGAACGGCTTGATGATGATACGCCTGCAACCAAAGGAGGTCTCGACCGCGTTTGCAGCGGGGCAGAACATAATGACGCATACTCCCGGGGATACGCTGAATATGCGCACGGGACCGGGTACGCAATTCCACTCATTTCACGCATTGTCGGATCAATCGCCTGTCATGATCATGGAACACAGGCTTCAGGGTTTGCGGTGTCAGGATACAGGGGTAAATCCCGTATACTGGTGGAAGGTTCGGAGTTCCGAGGGGAAGGAAGGCTGGGTAAACGGAATCTATCTGAAAGCGGAGGCGATTGCGCCCGGGGCTGGAACGCCAGAGCCATCCGTAATCCCGGCGGCGATGATTCCGGAATGAAAAAAGAAGGGATGTTTTTTGAAGATGATCTTTCGTTTCGATCATTTCAGGGAGGCGCTGAAATCGCCGAGTGAGCGGCGGAATCTGCGCAACGGGATTCTGTTCATCTCGCCGTGGCTCATCGGGCTTTTCGTTTTTACGGCGTACCCGATTATTGCGTCTTTCTACTGGAGTTTCTGCCTTTTTGACGGATTCTCGCCTCCTGTATGGGTAGGTACGGAGAATTATCGCCTGCTTTTGTTCGAGGATGCGATTTTCTGGAAATCCCTTGTCAATACC
This sequence comes from Candidatus Sumerlaeota bacterium, assembly GCA_016931135.1. Taxonomy (GTDB): domain Bacteria; phylum Sumerlaeota; class Sumerlaeia; order MWCT01; family MWCT01; genus JAFGFK01. The sequence continues at coordinate 3,381 of JAFGFK010000010.1, forward strand.
CTGTACATGGTATTCCTGGCTTTGCCTGTTACATTGAGTTTTTCCCTTTTACTGGCGCTTTTGCTCAATATGAAGGTGAAGGGTTTGCCGTTTTATCGAACCATTTTGTATCTCCCCTCCATTGCGCCTGTGATAGCGGTATCCATATTGTGGCTTTGGATGCTGAATCCGGAATATGGTCTGATCAATCATCTCCTGGGATTTTTTGGGATCGATGTCGTCGGTTGGCTGATCGATCCGAAGCTGGCGAAGCCTGCGCTCGTGATCATGGGTCTATGGCAGGTTGGGGGGGGCGTGCTGATTTTCCTGGCGGGATTGCAGCAGGTTCCTGCGCATCTTTACGAGGCTGCGGAGGTGGATGGAGCGGGGGCGCTGCGCAAATTTTTTCATGTAACGCTTCCGATGCTGAGCCCGATCATATTTTTCAACCTGATCATGGGAATCATTGGATATTTTCAATATTTCACCCAGGCGTTCGTGATGACGCAGGGGGGACCGCAGGACGCGACGCTATTTTACGCCCTGCATCTTTTCAACAAGGCGTTTCTGGATTTTCAGATTGGTTATTCCTCGGCAATGGCGTGGCTTCTTTTTGTTTTGATCCTGTTCGCCACATCGATCGTACTGCGCAGCGCGAAAAAGTGGGTGTATTACGAAGGAGCGGGAAGGTAGCAATGAGAAATGAGGTAATTGGAATATCATTGACTTGAAGAAAAAAATTCCGATAAAGAGAATTATCCTTTATGGAAAGAGGATCAACCCATGAACAAATATAGATTCCAGGTTATTATTGAACAGGATGAGGATGGATATTTTGTCGCTGACGTTCCCGCATTGAAAGGATGCCATACCCAGGGAAAAACCTTTGAAGAGGCTATTCACAATATTCACGAGGTAATTTCCATGTGCATCCAGGAATTAATAGAAGAAGGTCAGCCCATTGAATCACGCTATCCTGAAGTGATTGGAATAAAAACAATAGAAATCGCGGTTTAATCCTGAATGATGACTCCCCGTCTTCCATCCATAACTTCCAGAGAAATAATATCCGTTCTGGAGAAACTTGGTTTTCTGTACCGACCGTTGAAGGCAACCAGTCACAGACGATATTGTCATCCAGACGGAAGGAGAACAACAGTTCCTGTTCATCCTGGGCATGATGTTGGAAGGGGCCTTCTTCGAAAAATACTTCGAGATATTGACATGACGCCGGAAGAATTTATGAAATATCTATAACATCTCATGAAAACAAGGAAAGTCACATATTCTGTTTTGGGGCATGGGATGCTCATTATCATGAGCCTCCTGTTCATCATCCCCTTTTTCTGGCTGGTGAGTTCCTCTTTGAAGGCTGATCAGGAGATATTCACGCGGGAATTGCGATGGCTTCCAAGCAAGTTTCGCTGGAATAATTATAGGGAGGCGATCGAGTACATCCCCTTTTTGCGATATCTATCGAATACCCTGATCATCTGTTTTGCGAATGTGATCGGCGCGACGCTTTCGTGTTCGCTTGTGGCGTACGGATTTTCGCGGATCAGGTGGTACGGGCGCGATGCGATGTTTGTGGTTCTTCTTTCCACCATGATGATCTCCGGCGTGGTGACCATGATTCCGGTATTCCGTATATTCCGGGGATTAGGATGGATCGGCACGTTTCTCCCGCTGATCGCGCCGTCGTTTCTCGGTTCCGCGTTTTTCATTTTTCTCCTGAGGCAGTTTTTCATGGGAATACCGCTGGAGTTGTCCGAGGCTGCGATTATTGACGGATGTTCCGAGCTGGGGATTTATGCGCGAATTATACTGCCTCTGGCAAAACCGGCGCTGCTCACGGTTGCGCTCTTCACGTTTCTGGGGCACTGGAACGACTTCATGGGTCCTCTCATCTATCTTACGGATAATTCAAAATATACGTTGGCGGTTGGATTGCAGCAATTTCTGGGGCAGCACGATGCGGAGTGGTCGAAGCTGATGGCGCTTTCCACGCTCCTTATTCTGCCGGTAATCGTTCTGTTTTTCTTTACGCAGAAGACGTTTGTCAAAGGGATCGCTTTAACGGGAATTAAAGGGTGACAATGAAAAATGGAAAATGAAAAATTTTAAATTTAAAATTGGATTTATATTTTTTGTTATTGCGAATATGTGTGGAATCTTGCCGGGAAAAGGAGACGCCATGCTGTTTTATGCTGAATTTACGCTGGGGAACTTCAAAAACTGGAAGGCGGATCATGCGACCGCATTCCATCTGAAACAAAATCCGGGGGAAAAGAGAGGCGTCCTCGAGATAAGATATGAACAATTCTTCGATCTGGAATCCATTTATCACAAGGATGTGAGCGGGTACGAGGGGCTTCTCCTGGAGGTGGATTCCACATCGCGCGGCAGCGTCAATCTCTCCATCACGGATTGCCGCGGGAATTTGTGGCATCTCTCCAATCCCATGGAAACCGATCATTTCAGGATTCTTTTTCCCTTCGAGAATTTCTCAAATCCTATGGAAAAGGAAACCCGGTGGGGTCCGGCATCGCTTGAAACTTTGAGAATTCATGTCGAATCCATGGAGGGGAATACGACGCAGACATTCATCATTCACAGCCTGATTCCTTCCGGAACGCATGAACTGATCGGACCTTCGATAGCCATAGATCCATCCTTTGCCTATTATCGGAAACCCTGGAAGGACATTGCGAACGAGGTTCGCGAGCTGGGTTTTACCTGCGTCCATGTGATCATCGTCAATAAAATACCGATCGATAAACAAAAGGAAATTGTGGGCGCTTTTCATGATAAAAACATTGCCTGTATTCTGAGGCTCTTTCCCACAACAGACTTCGAGGCGTACGAAGCGCATCCGGAATGGCGGCAGAAAAGCCTGGATGGTTCGAGCCGCCACGACTGGCGGGTATATTTATGCCCGAACTCCGCTGCATTCACGGAATATACATGCGGCAGAATCAAGGAAATCCTCGGCGCGGTGAAATACGACGCGATCGAGCTGGCGGAGCCGTGGTTCGAGATATGGGGAGGTCCGTACAAGGAAAATCCAACGCATGGGAAATACGCATGCCTGTGCGATGAGTGCCGCAAACGGTTCAGGGAAAAATCGGGGATCGATCCGCTCGATCTTTTCAATGAGAGTTCGCCGTATTATTTTCTGAAAAAGGGAAACGAAGAACGATACGAAAAGTGGCAGCAATTCCGCGTAGATACCGTTATTGAATTTTCCAGAAGGCTTTACAGCGCCGCAAAAGAAGTTGATCCGGATATTGAAATCATTCACATGCATTTATCGGATGCGACGGTGGAACCGGAGAAATCGCGGGAATACCAGGCGCAGGATATGGATAAGGCGGTAAAGATATTGCAGCCGGACGCTTTGATCATCCAGGATGCGTGGCAGGATTGGACGAAACCTGATCTGAAGCCTGAATTTGCGAGAGAGTACGCGAGAGCTTATGTAAAAAGGGCGCGGGATTTGAAGAAGAATATCATCATCAAGGTTCATGCGGATATCGGATCCTTGAAGGAGATGCGGAGGAGTTACAGCTGGATGCGGGAATTTTCCGCAACCGCGCGGGAAGGCGGATTCGACGGCGTGGTTTACTATGAACTTTCCCTGGGAGATTACAGCAGGTGAAATTTTTCATGAATTGCATCAGGCGGCGCGCGATAATTGATCATTGAGGTTTCAACAAAAACATACTATTGACTTTTATATTTGATATATTGGATATTTACATTGAAAAAGATGATATACACGCCTGTTTGGAATACGCTGCATGGCTGGCGTCTGAAAAAAATATTCCGATTGGCGTTAGTGAAACATGATAAAATTACTAGCTGATATGGGAGTCAGTCAAACTGTAGTAAAAGAATTGCGTAAAAAGCGCATAAAAATATTCATCCGGTTTCAGGGAGCGAGCTTATAGACATGAACTGCGAGCGGCGCGAAGGAGTCTTTCCAACCGCCTGATTCAATCTTGAGTCTTCTGTTCTCAAACAATACTTCCATATTAACTGAACTGACGCCATCCTGGATTTTAAAATTCGCGTTGCAGGGAGCGGATTCCCTGTTCGCGGCAAAAACATAAAGTCCGCCCCCGGACTTTTTCACCATAGTATCGAGGGGAACCGTATCAGGCAATACCTGGAGAACAGGGGCTTTCTCCATACTCAGGAGAACAGGCGACAGATCGCGCAACTCGCCTGCAAGGCGTTTCATGAAATTCCAGTGTTCGGGATAATCGCGGATGTAATACCGCGAGGCGGTATGCGCCCAGTAAATGATTCCCTTTGCGCCGTGTATCAGTGCAAGATAGGTCATGCATCGTTCCTCTTCAGGCGTTGGGCGATGCGCCTTATCAATAGCGCCTTTTCTCCATATATTCCAATCAAACGCCTGGAGAACCGCCCACACGGGGCGCTCCCCTTTCACCGCTTCGATGACGCCGTCGATATGCTGCGATACATAAGTAACGGGATGATCGGGAATGGGATAGGGGTCCACCCACACGATGTCGGAAAAGGAGCCGTAAATTTTTGCAGCGTGAGGCGACATGATGACAAGGGAACAGGGGTGGTTCATATCTTTTGCCTTTACGGTTTCATAGAGGCGGCGGAGGGTATCTTGATTTGTCTCGCCGATTCCCTCCGGTTCATCCACAAGGTACCATCCGAGAAGCGCTGGATGATCGAGCCTTGCATCCAGATCGATCGAAACCTCTTCGGGTGTCCATTTTCCTTTTCGAATCTTGTAAGGATCGGATCCATATACGAATGCGGGGATATGATTGCGGTGGGCAGCATCGATAAGAGGCGTGAGATCCGGAACCTTATACGCATAAAAGACTGTCATGTTGAAACCGGCGTCGCGCGCTTCCCTGAGGACATCATCATGGGAAAGTCCGGGCGTGCGGGATTGGAGGGTATAAATGCCGATGGGGAAAAACGGCTTTCCATCAACTTTCAGGAATCCGTGTTCCGTGAATCCGATTTCCGGGTTTGGGGTAAAAACAAGCGGCATGGATTCAGCGGAAGAGAGAACGTTCTCGCCATTGCGAAGTTCCGCCTTCAAGAGATATCGCCCTTCTTGTTTCCCCTCGAGCGAAAAGGAAAAGGATTCATTACCGTTACCGGCAATTTTTCTTTTCGAGGTTTCAAGGGGACTTTGTTCCTTTTCCCGGAAAAGGGAAACGGAAAGAAGCGCCCCGGGTTTTCCGGCATCAGGATGGAAGATGTTCACATCCGCCGCCATCCGCTTTTCATAAAGGGCGAATGGTTTTACCATGATCTTCAAGGGAAGCCTGACCTCGAAGTTTCGCGTAATAACATGCGCAGGATGTCCAGTATGAATATCTTCAAGTCGGATATGGAGGGTATAAAAACCTTTAACAGCGGGAACAGGCAGGATGGCAATCTTCACCTCGCCGCGTGCGGGTACAAGGAAATCTGCCGAATAGCCTTTCTGCTTTTCCGCTTCAAGGCTCTGAAGCTCGTAAGCGATCCGAAATCTTTTTTGAGCGTTATAAAAACTCCGTATGCCAACCTGGGGAAGGGGATAATTTATGGAGGAGACAACGCCCTGCGGAAAATCTGCAATACAATATTCCCCGGACTTCTCGGGAATGATCAACTCCCCGAGGCGATCCGGTTCGATGAAGCGCATAACGCATCTGGACCAGCTGCTGCAATTTGCCTGATCGCGGGGACGCGTTCGACAGAGATTGATTCCCATGGTAATGGGAAACCCGATAGATACGCCGAGCTCGGAAAGGGGAATTTTCCACTCGGAAAACCAGGCGTTCTCATTTTTTGAACCTGCAGCTTTCCATTTGCCGTTCCACGCCTTATTCTCCGTAACGACGGTTCCACGAATTGTTCCGGATGTATCGTATTCGCTGCCGTTTACATTGGCTATGAGATGAAAAAGAGAGGTTCTGTCATTTGAAGGATCGATGATCACTTCCAGTGAATCGTCATGAAATACATCGCCATCTCTGGGCTTTTCAGAAGATTTCAGGTTTTTCATATCAGGTTCCTGGCAGGTAAATCCGAGGAAGAGATTTTTCCCATCGGAAAGGATTTTAACGGAGGTCTGTGGGGAAGCGGGGACGAATTCTTCACCAAGAAAGGAGAAATTGTCTGCAACGCCGGCGTTCTTCCAGGCGCGTTCATTCAACGCCCCATCTATGGCGATTTCATCATCAATATAGGGAGCGACGATCCTGTAATCACGGGATTCGGAGGATTGACTGAAAATCGGCGCAAGAAGAAGCAAGACAAGCAGGGGTAACATTAAAGGAGACTTAAGAATCGCTAAGTAATGCCAGTTCTTTTTCATATTATTTTCCCTTTGGATTATTTTATTTGATTATCTCTATTAAAAAAACTATTTACGGCAATTAAGTCAATATAATTCATGGAGACGAGAAAAATGAGAATCATAATGGCGATAATATTCATACTCCTTCTTCCAGTTCTCGAACTCAACGCCGGGGAAGAGGAAAAGAACGCAATCCATGAAATCGGCAGGGCGCTTTCCGCTTACGAAAAGGACGTGGGGAGTTATCCCACCACCAGCCAGGGGCTCGGGGCGCTGACGCGGCGCCCGATATCGGTAGATCCGGAACGCTGGAAGGGTCCTTACCTGAAGGCGGTTCCCAAAGACTCCTGGAATGAGGAGTTTATTTACGTATTCCCCGGTACTCATGAAAACGATTATAACCTTTTTTCCAAGGGACCCGATCGCACGGCAATGACGCAAGATGATATTGTCAACTGGGACTTGAAAAAGCGGAAAAGCCTTCTCAATGATGATGCGAGCGCTCCGCCAACGGCTCATCCGGATTTGAATCCTTCCAGAAACTACATGGAAAAAGCGGGGGGGCTGGATTATGAAATGATCTGCATCAATCCCGGGCGGTTTGTTTATGGAAGCCGCATGGGCGCTTATGGTCCGCCTCTGGTTCAACTGAACGGTTACTGGATCGGTAAATATGAAATCACAACCAGACAATACTGCATCTTTTTGAACGCAGTCATAGATCCGGAGGGATTGGGATTCATCCTCATTTTTGACGGATCTACCTACACGAAAAAAGGGGAAAAATATGTTTCCAAGCCTGGATGCGAGAACAAACCGGCGTATCCCGTATCATGGACAGGCGCCGCTGCGTTTTGTTCCATGCTTTCCGAAGGAACGGGAAAGAAATATGTCCTTCCCACAGAGGCGCAGTGGGAAAAGGCGGCGCGGGGCGGATTGACTCTGAAGAAATATCCCTGGGGCGATGAGGCGCCCGATGGCAGGGCGAACTTCGGATACAAAAGCGGCAAGGAATGCGACCTTTTAACACCCGTGGGGAAATATTCGCCAAATGCGTACGGTCTTTACGACATGGCGGGCAATGTGATGGAATGGTGCGACGACTGGTATGAATCAGAGGCGCAGCTGAAGAATCTGTCGAATCCCATAGGACCCGAGTATGGAACGGAGAAGGCGCTCAGGGGGGGTAACATTTTTTCGCAGGCGGAATACGTCAAATGCGGTTTGCGTTACAAGAATCCGCCATGGTTCAAATCCGCAGGTTTCCGATTGGCGCTCGAGCCATAGGAAATGAAAAATGTAAAATGTAAAATTAAAAATTAGAAATTCAAGAAAATCGTATTACTTTCCTCTTGACCCTGTATTGTTAAAATAATTATTACAAATCAATCAATTTGAGGGGAACGGAATGAATAAAACCTTTGAACAGGGAAAAGACGAAATCGCAAAACTTGTGGATTATTTTCGCAAAAACCGTTCTTCCTTTCTCTCCCATGAGATAAAAGAGGCGCATGTTCGCCAGAACCTGATCGATCCCCTGTTCGAATCCCTCGGATGG
>JAFGFK010000131.1 GCA_016931135.1 Candidatus Sumerlaeota bacterium
CCCACCCGGAACATCCACTGGTTGCCGCTGCTGGCTCGCACGCTTCGCCGTACCTGGTTCAGCAAGATTTGAAAGGACAGGTGATGATAAGATTCCGCCAGGGCGGAAATCAGAGCAGCATTCGGTCCCTTTTCCTTCATAACCCGGCGAAAGCATGAGATCGCCTGATCGAACCTGCGAAAGAGAAGGTCTTCATGCCCCTGGATGGGAATCTCTCCTTCTGAAGGGAAGAATTTGGATTCCATGAGAAAAAAACGATAAACCGCGTAAAGGAACAAGGTGGCGCGGACCCTGTGATAAAGATTGTCCGTTTGTTTGCGGAAATCCTCCAGTTCCTCGCAGTATGCAAAAAGGTCCTTGGGGGAAACCGCACAGCACAGGGAGGAAAGAGAACGATTTTTTTGTTCCGGTTCGCTGCTTGTTATGGTTTGAATAAAGGGATTCACATCATCCTCCGGATTCATCGATTTTGCAACGTTTCGTTTCCGCCAGGAGCGCTACAAGTTCCGTCAGCGCCTCGTCATGATCCACTCCTGCAAGGGCAAGCGCCAGCTGCGCCTTCATCAATCCGAACCGGGCGCCGATGTCGTACCGGAAGCCTTTCAGCTCGAGGGCAAGATATTTTTCCTGGCGCGCGAGTTCCTCGAGCGCAGGAGTCAATTGAATCTCTCCCTGTTTGTCGTCGATTTTATTGATGGATTCTTCCAGGATGTCAAAAAGCGTATGATTGAGAACATGCATTCCGAAGAAGCACAGGTAATGCCCCATACGCAGCCCGGGAACATGGAGTTCCAGTTCCGCCTGGCTCAAAGTTGGTTTTTCAAGGATTCTCTCAATATAATATACTCCCTGAATTCTGGATTCGCGTTTGCCGCCTACTGTGCCATAATGCCGTACCAAATGTTCCGGAGTCGCCTGAACCGCAGCCACGGAGCACTCCTCCCTGATGGCAAGATCGATCAGTTGTCGGGCGCATCTTTTTCCTTTGATATGCGAGATATACAGATGATCCCCCAGAAGCAGGAGGAACGGCTCTTTACCAACAAAGCGTTTTGCGGAATAAACCGCGTGTCCGTAACCCAGCGGGGTTTCCTGCGTAGCGAAATGGAGACGTTTCAAAAGGTTATCGAGGCGTTCCTCCTGTTTTTGCGCCCAATCCACTCCCTGGTACGCCGCAAGGAGATTGTTCCGGAGCGCCTCGAAGCGTTCCCGGTATCGGGTTTCGTCCCCCGGGGCGCATACCACGCATATTTCCTCGATGCCGCTATCGAGCGCTTCTTCCGCTATGATCTGGATCGCCGGTTTATTGAGCCCGTCCCGATCGATAAAGGGAAGCATGGCTTTTTGCACCGTATCCCAGGCTGGGTAGAGCCGAATCCCCCGCCCGCCCGCCGTTATCACCGCTTTTCGGATATTCATTTGACCTTATCCTGTCATTATAATTTTCATCATCAGATATGATTAAGGCTTTATTACTTTTGATCGTTGTCATTATCAAGTGGAAAGATGAGACGCCCGCCCCGCCCCCTTTTTTATAAAAAATTCCTTGATTTTATATTTTAAAACGTTTTTATACGTTATTCATTATTCTGGAAAATATGGGAAATCGAACGGCTCGTTTAAAGTAATTTTTCCATCATATCAGACTTGTTTAAGGAGGAGGGGAGTGTTCTACAGACATTGCATCTGGTATGTTTCTTCCATACTTTTCCTGTTCTTATACTCATCGGGTTTCTCACAGCAATATAATGTTTTTCTCTGGGAGAATTTTGAAACAGGGCAGTTCCCGGAAAGCCTCGCCACATACGGAAGAGGAAGCGAGGAAAATGTCCTTGTGGCGGAATACGCCAACCTGTCAGGATTTCCCGGGGTTCTCGAAGGTATCGCCAAAACTGAATGCAGATCGCGCGGGCTGTATTTCAAAACAACTCCAGCAGGTCGTTATTTACGCGTCGTCAGCGCGCATCAGATGAATCGCCTCGCCCTCTCGGAAAGCGCCAGCGCCATAGTTCAGGCGGACTTTTTTATCCACGAACTATCCGGAAATATGCTGGGTTTCGCCCTTCTCGCAGCTCAGATAAATCCACAGACGCCTTCCGTTGTGGACCGCTTTTACCGCCTGGGGATCAATAACCTCGGTGAAATTTATTTCTCCCGTTACGATTCTCAGATCGAAGAACACACCGTTAATTACGCAAGGGATAAAGTAAACGCATATCAGTTGAAAGTCCCCGGATGGCACAGATTTCAAATGGTCTTCAGGGGACAGGAAAAAATCTTCTGCTATATTGATGGTCAGGAAACGGCATTCTCGCCTGTTTCGGACCCCACGCTGACTTCTCTTCAGATGGGCGTCATGGTCGCCTCTTCCCTGAAAGAATCGCACCATGACTGCATCATTGACAATCTGTCCATTCAAATGGCGGAGGAAGAGGTTCCCCTTCCCCGTTCCCCCTGGAAACAAATCTACTCCCAGACCATTCAGAATCCCCTGTATGTCGATAATCATCCGGCATCGGGAGAGCGCCAGGGCGATTTGAAATGGTTCACTACTGCCGATGAGGCGGTTCAGTACAATTTAGGAAAAAAAATTCCCTACCTTGTGCTCTTTTATTCCCCCTTTGCCCGCGCCAATGCCCCGCTGGAACAGATTCTCCTGAACGATGCGGAAGCCAGGGCTTTTCTTACCCGGTTTATACTGGTCAGCGTGGATGTGAACCAGCTGGGAGGCGGCAGCCTGGCGAAACAGATGAGCGTCTATAAATCCCCCACTTTCCTCCTTCTGAGTTTTGAAGGAAACGAAATATCCCGCGCCACTTACGGGAAGGACATGACCTGGCGCGAGCTTCAAAACGCCCTGCAACCCGGCTTAAATTAAAGGCGCCCATCGGGTTTCCTGGTAAACGAAGTCAAATATTCCTTCTGGACAAACATGCCGCGAGTGTGCTTGATATCTCATTTCTTTTTTATCGAAATATAAAATTCGATCGAAATTTTTTTCAGGATATTCTTCCTTGAAGCATTTACCCCAATCAGGCGCCGGCGGAAATTTCAGATTTATCTTTCGCGCCCTTTCTTCCCGCAATTATCGCCTCTTCTTCCTCGGGCAGGGCGTCTCCCTCATCGGAACATGGATGCAGCGTACAGCCATGGGGTGGCTCGTTTACCGCCTC
>JAFGFK010000132.1 GCA_016931135.1 Candidatus Sumerlaeota bacterium
AAACATATAGTCAATTATGACCGAATCAGAGGATTCAATGCCGTAAATATTGCTAACGGTTACCGCTCAATGACTATTCTCAGCCCTAGAGAGGTTATTTTAGATGAAGAAAAATAAATCATTTGATTGCGTGGAAATGAAAAACCGTATTCAGGAAGAATTGTGGAAGGAATATGAATCAAGGAAGGCGGACTTCGCCTCTTACGCCGATTTTATCAACGTAACCGCTGAAGAAACCAAAGAGATTAAAGAATTTCGTAAAAATCTTTCAATATCGGGCAAAAGCGTTTACCGAGTTGGAAGGCAAACCTGACATTGCAACACGCCTGAACTCTATTCTGATTATGATTCGAGAAATAACGCCATAAAAGGAGATTTATAATTGTACCGCTGCATCTTCTGCGTATTGTGAAAGGTAAACTTGACGCAACATTTGTATATCAGAATGACGCCGTTGCCGTTTTAATGGATATTCAACCTGTGAACGCAAGCCGCTTGCTGATCATCCTCAGGGCTCCTGCGTCTTTTCTCCCGGATCTCGATCCGGAAACCGGGGCGGAGATGTTCCGTGTGGCGCGGAAAATGGCGGAGGCGCTCCGCAGATCAGGACTCAAGCGCGAAGGGGTGAACCTGTTTCTGGCTGTTGGCGAGGCTCCTTGTAAAGAGCGCTTTTGAAGAGTATTGGAATGTCGGCGGCTTTCCTGAAGCGGCGGATAGAACGTTATTCATGAAACTAAAATGTTACTCTATTGTTTGCTTGTCAGTTTTATCGCTTCTTTCAGATCGAGCGTTTTTTCATACAGGGCTTTTCCCGTAATGACGCCTGTGATGTTGGGCTTTTGCAGGGCGATTATCTTTTCTATATCCCCGATGGCGTGAATGCCGCCCGATGCGATAATGTCGATGTCGATCGTTTCCGCAATCCGGGATAAAGAAGATAAATTCGGACCAGTGAGCATGCCGTCCCGCGCAATATCCGTGTATATGATGGATTCCACTCCGATCGTTACCAGTTCCCGGGCAAAATCGGTCGCCGGCATGGTTTCCGTAACTGTCCATCCCTGGCTTGCCACCATGCCTCCCTTGGCGTCCAATCCGACGATGATCCTGTCTTTGAAAAGATCGACTTGTTCCTTCAACCATTTGCGATCCTGAAAGGCGCGGGTGCCTAAAATGACATGGTCTATTTCCATGTCCAGATATTTCCTGATATCGTCCGGCGTGCGGACGCCTCCCCCCACCTCGATTTTCATGGAAACAGCGGTTCGGATATCCTGGATTGCGTTGGAATTTTGCGGTCTGCCTGAAAATGCGCCGTCGAGATCAACGATATGCAACCTTTGCGCCCCCATCGCTTCCCACTTCAACGCCACCTCTACGGGATGGCTCGAATAGATGACCTTGGATTCTTTTTTCCCTTGCGTCAGGCGAACGCATTGTCCTTCCATGAGATCGATCGCCGGTATGATTTGAATAGTCATTTTTTTTGTTCCTTTATATCAATTCGGGCGCATGGGAGGATTCTTGAGCAAATCCCTGCAAATCCCCCGTATCTCCGGATTTTTATCCTTGCTTCCTTTTTTAAGGACATCTTTCGCTTCATTCCAGCTGGCGAGCCTCGCATATCTGCGAATCGCCTCTATCCTGATATTCAGGTCTTCCTCCTGATCGAGACACATTGCCTTCAATTCCGGCAGGATGGCGCCTCCCATTTCCGTGAGTTTCTCACGCGCATCCATGCTTTTCATCCGGTTATCGATATCGCCATAATCAGCCGCAGCCTTGACAAGGTCTCGAATGGAACGCATACTGAAGGGAGGCATGGTTTTTACAGTGAGGCGTCGTTCCAGAATTTCCTTACCATCGGGGCGAAAACTCGACTGGTTTTCCTTCCACCATTTCTTGATGCTTTTGACGGTTTTTTCCCGGCGCGATACGGGCGTATAAGGTTCATAATCCAGTTCCATTCCTGTAATAAAGGATAACGCCGTTGCGGATTCCTGCGCCAGAAATCGGTCTTTCTTTTGAACCTGCGTTACGAGGTAATCGATCCCCTCACCGTAATCCAGGCAAGCCATACCGAGCGCGGCGTTGATCTTGTAAAGGCTCGGAGGCGCATCCCGGAAAATCTCCTGTAAAGCCGGCAGCGCTTCCGGGGTTCCGATGAGTCCCAGGGCATTGATGCCGTTGAATCGGAGAAATCCAAACAGCTGGTTTTTCTTTTCCTCGCGAAGGGAGGGCGATACGCTTTCACAATCGTAATTCACGAGGGATTTCTGCCCTGTGGTAAAATCCCCTTTTGCCGTCCGGATCAATATCGGCATGGCAGGCTTGTATTTCAATCTCGTCAATTCCTCGATACTGGATATTGCCAGTTGAGTCGCCGGAAGGGACTTCTCGTTGACTGCCTTTATATTGATGGCGGCGGGGGAGCCTTTTTGAAGAAACTCCAGGATTTTCTCAGGCGCTGTGGAGACGCCCGCTATTTGCAGAATCCGCGCAGATTCCCTTTCCTGGCAAAAAATCTGGCGCGTTAGAATAAAGAATGCCAGAAGAAAGATAATTCCGGAACAGGCGAAGCGTTTCACAGGATTCATAGTGGTTCCTTTGAAATTAATGTCAGGGCTCCGCTATGGGTAGCCCCGAGAAGACACCAGAACAGCGCGGAACGGGCAGGGGTATGCATGGGGAAACTGAAGGTGGCATTGAGGAACAGGCAAAGCGCCGCTGCGCTGAAGGCGCCAAGAAGACGCCTTTCTTTTAGAGGAAGGGTTTTCCTGAAGACAAGGGAAAACGCCTGGGCAAAGAGAAAAGTCATGGTAAGGGTGAATATCAGAAATCCCACGGTTCCATTTTCGATCCATATCTGGAGAAAGTCGTTATGGGCGTTCTCGGCAACCCGGTTTTTGAGTTCCACGAGGAATCGCGATACGCCGCCTCGATCATCCTTTTCCGAAAGCCATTCCAGGGCAGGATAAAAACTGACGCGGAACATGCCTTCTCCCACGCCGAACGCCGGAGCGCGGGTGATCAATTCCGATCCTATGGAATAAAACAGAATGCGCTCCTTCATGGAAGTGGAATGGAGATTCGCCAGATTCTTGAAACGCTGCAGAATCGCCTGGTTATGACGATTCAGGGGATTGGGAAAGGAGAAAATGACCAGGAATGCAATCATGAAAACTCCGAGGGACCCCAGGGTTGCCAGTATCCGGAAGCGTTTCCGGGCATGCGCTTCCCGGTAGATGAAAACAAGGATCGGGATTGTTCCGGCTCCCATTGCCAGAAGCGCGCCACGCGTTCCGCTCAAAAGAAGAGCGGAAATAAAAACAATGATCGCAACGAATGCCAGTAAACGAATTCCCCAATGTCTATTCTCCAGTAACTCCGGCAAACAAAGGAGAACAAGAGGAGCAAGATAACTTCCCAGGTATTCGGGATTGCCAATCGTCGAAATGATGTAGTTCCTGGCTATCTTGTCCTTGATATCATATCGAAACCATTTGAATATGAAATCCATTTCGAAATACTGGCATAAACCGTAAACCGCAACCAGGAATCCTGTGAAACAAATGACGATGCGCATTTTGTTCAGAAAACTCAAATTTCCCCCAATCCTTTTCTTGTTTCTCAGAGATTTTGATAGAAAGATCGCTGGCATCACCAGGAACATCAGATGATATGACCATGCGAAAACCGCATGGTGAAGGGAGTAAACAACCTCTCTTGATAAAAGGCAGGAGATCAGTATCGCAATTGAAAATAAACAAAGAAGAATCCGAACCGGATCATGATGAATGGCGTCATTCCCGTAAAAAAAGAAAAGCCTGATAATAGAAAGAATCGCCAAAGTCGAAAGGGTGAAATGCGCAAGCAGATTTTTGACGTGAATCACCGTGTCATGCGTGACGATCCGCGGTATCAGAAAAAGAGGCGTTAAAAAAAGAAGCGTCAGAATCAGTAAAAGAATCGCTTTATCCAATAATATCAGCATGGACAAGCGAATAGTTGGAGATGCGGATGGTAAGGATTTCGTTTCCTTATGCGCTGAACGTTTCATTTCTTTATGCGATATTTGACGAGGGTCCACAAGGCGGAAAACCCGTCACGCCAGGTGATTTTCTTGCCTTCGGAAAAATCCCGACCACTGTAGGTGATGGGCACCTCGAAAACCTTGTATCCCCGTTTCAGAATTTTTGCCGTTACCTC
>JAFGFK010000133.1 GCA_016931135.1 Candidatus Sumerlaeota bacterium
ACATGCTTTCCCGCAGGGGCGTCGGAGGAAAGGATTTCCGGGCAGTTCGCCAGCGCCCAATCCGATGCGAAGCGTTGCAGCCGGGCGATGGAAACGGGACGATTTTCCGCCTTTGTCAATACGCAGGCGCCCTCGCAGGTTTGATCCGTTGGACACGCCCGTGCGCAACCGCCTGCGAAATAATTGGCTTCATAAAGGACGCGCGCCGCTCCCTTGAAATTTCCGGTCTGAATCCTTTTGATGAATCCGGGGACATCCACATGAGCGGGGCAAGCCTTGACGCAAGGGGGATCATAGCAGAAAAGACATCGCGCGGCCTCGGCGATGGCTTCCTCTTCACGAACAGGCTTTTCCGAAGGTTCGAACTTTTTTTTCAAGGCGTCGCGTTTCATGAAATCTTTCCCTTTTCTACGGTCGATCATCCATCTCAATAATATTTGAATATTCCTTAACGAAACCATTATCCGGTTTCAACAGAATAAAGAATTTCCCATCCAATTCCATAGCGTTTTTCAAAGACTCAAACTGATGCCGAATTTCATTCTTGGAACGAGGAACATGCGCTTTTTCACAAGCCTTTAAATTATTGCGGCGGGATGGCGTTCAGGAGGTTTCGGCAGGTTTTTCCCAGGGAGGTGGCGGGATCGAGATCGCAGCATTTCTGAAGAAAGAAAAGGGAGGCTTCGCGGTGATCCGCTTTTGTGGCTTTCCGGGCGAGATCGAAAAGCCCCTCCTGCCTTTTGGGGGGATCGGACGAGATCATGCGGGATATATCCGGGATGCGGGTGAGAATGGTCAATTGCCTTCGGGCATTTTCCATGTCTTTCTTCCTTAAGTACGCTTCCAGAAGCCGGATGCGAAGCTTGAGATTCAGGGGATTGGTTTTCAGGGCTTCGAGGAGGAATTCCTCGAAACCTTCCGGTTTATTCAAGGTTTGGTACAACTGTTCTATCCGATTGAAAATCGCGTCATTCAGGGGATCGATCTGAAACATCTTTCTGTAATATTCAAGCGCTTTTTGGGGATTATTCTGTCGATCCGCGGAAACGGCGAGCCACTGGAGATGAGACGTTTCTTCCGGTTCCCTTTCGAGAAGAGATTCAAAAACCTTGTCCGCTTCCGGATATTTCCGCAATTGAAAGAGTATTTTTGCATAGTTTGACTGGATTTGAGTGGAGTTAGACATTCTAACCGCAATCTTCAATTCGCGAAGCGCAAGGGCGGCGAATTCATCGACGCGGGATAAGATTTTTTCCTTTTCTTCCATGTCATGGGCATTATCCGCTTTTTGCCGCAATTGATTGCTGATAGTATAATAAACGACTCCGAGATTATAATGAATCTCGGAATAATCCGGGGCGAATTTCCGGATTTCGAGATAGGTTTTCAAGGCGCTGTCGTGATCGCCGATTTCATTGTATGTATTCGCCATCTTATAATAGGTTGTAATGAAGGCGGGATTGGCGAATACCGCTTGTTGAAAGGCTTGCAAAGCCAATTTCCGATATTTGAGCTGGGCGGATTGATAGTTGGCGATCCGGGGGTTCAATTCCCCGGCTTTTTCCGGATGTTTTCTTGCGGTATCCCGGAGTTTTTGGATTTCCCTCTCATATCTATCCGCAAAGCTCTGCTTGTAAAAAAGTCCGGTACAATTATATCGCGCGCCGGTGAAATAGTTCAGGGCATATTGGGAGCAAACATACAAAACAGGAAGAAGAAGGATGATCAAAAACAAAGATGCGGGGAAGACAAGCGGCGATGGCGGAATTCGGGTTTTGCGTTCTCCGGATTCGGCGCCATGCGCCCCTTCTTCCGCAACAAAAAAAGTTCCGAAACCCATGCCCCACATCGCCCAGAGGCAGGAACCCATAACAGTCCAGCGGCAGTTTGGCGAAAAAAAGTTTGTCAGGAAAATCCCGAGCAGACTGCTGACAAAAGCTATGCTGTAAACGCGCATTCCGCGGTCGCTGGCTTTCGAGATCGCTCGAAAGCCTCTGCTAAAGAAGGCGCAGAGAAGGAACATATAACTCAGGAATCCAACAAGTCCCGTTTCCGCCAGGAGATCGAGAAACCGGTTATGCGAGAAAAGCGTAACGTGGCTGATGTCATGCAGGAAATAATCCGGATTCCTGTATCTGGGAAAGATCAAGCGGAAAGAGCCGGGGCCGCAGCCAATGAGCAGGCTCCGGAGATTCAGGGGCGGTTTTTCCGGCAGTTCATACCAATTGTCGGGTCCCGGGCCATATAGAAACATGTCCCGCGCGCCTTTCCAGATAATGGCGCGGGATTCCATACTCCTTGAAATGTTTTTGAACTTCGCCGGACCTACGTCTGCGGTAAAAAAAAGCAGGGTCAATGCAATCGCCAGCAATCCGGAAAGCCAGATTCCCAGGCGCGGAATCCGGAATCTTTTATCCGCAGCGAAACGCCTGTAAAGAAAATAAAAGACAGGCGCCACAATAACTATTGCGCCGATGCTCGTTTTGGAGTGCGTGAGATAAAGGCAGACGCCCATCAACATCACGGAGGCGATACCGACAAAACGGCGCAGATGACTTTCCTCTTCAACGATGGAATATGCCGCGGCAAGGGGAAGAAGCATTACGAGAAACGCTGCATAGAACTGGCGCTGGAGGATCGTGCTGAACATCTCGTTATCTGCCGTAATGAAGCTGTTGAACATATTCGACAAGGTAATCATCCGGTTTGGATCCGTGATGAAAATCCTTTTCAGGAGGCTGAATCCTCCGGAATACTGGAAAAGACCGAACAGCGTGGTTCCCGTTCCCAGGAGCGTCCAGATAAAGAGAATCCGGTGAATATCCTTTTTAACGCGCGTCAAACCGAAGCCGCAGAAGAACGCGCCCAGAAGGGAGATGTGGAAACCCATTTGCTGCCATCCGATCCAGGAGTAAGTTTTTCCAGTTAGAAGGGTGGAAAGAAAAAGGATCAGGAGGAAAACGCCGAGGGGAATGAAAGGGGAAAGGGGAAACATCCGAAGCCTCCCCCTTCCTGCGAAAAAGAGATACATAACGAGAAGAATCGGTCCCCCCAGATAGAGAATCGAGGTCTTGATGTCGTCCATGTTAAGGGTGACAGGGGTAAAGGCGTAAATGAGAAGCGCCAGGAATAAAAACGTCATAAACCATACAATCCTGATCGAAAAAGGCGTTTTGTCCTGATGCGCCATGAAGTATGATCACTCCTGAATAAAATTCATGGGGACATCGCGGGAGAGGTCTTCTATGATCAAGCGGAAATCCTCGAGGAACGAAGGGGAGACCCAGAATTCCACGATCGCCTCTTTTGGATTTTCGGTGCGAACGAAGGCGACTCCTTCATAAAGGTCCATCATGCGGCACAACTCGGCGATCTTTTCGGGGGGGACCTGCGCCCTGAAACGGAGGGCGTCGCCGTGAAAAGGGGGATACTTTGAAAATCTTTTATCCGGCATGGTTATTGTTTTGCGCCAGGCGTTTTTGTATCTTTCGGAAAATTTTTCAGCAGTTGAATACATGTTTTTCCTATAGATGAGCCCGCATCCGCCTGTAAGCATTTTTCGAGAAAATATCTTTCCGCTTCCGGGAGCTGAACCGCGCGGGCAGCCTGAACCAATTGATAAAGCTGTCTCTGATTGTACTGCGCCGATTCCGTTTTCCGGATCGAAAAATCAGAAAGGCGAGTGAGAATCGTCAGCTGCCTCCGCACATTTTCTTTGTCGTTCTTTTTGAGGTAAAGATCGATCAACCGGATTCTGGGGGCATGATCCAGCGGCGTGGCTTCTATTGCGGTGATCAAAAATTTCTCGAATTCCTCCTTTTTATCCAGTTTCTGATAATACCATTCGATGCGGGAGGAAATGGAGTCATTGGTCGGATCGGCGCGGAAGAGTTTTGTATAATATTTCAGGGAGTCTTCGTAATCCTTGAGATGATCGCAGATCACAGCGAGGCTCTGGATATATTCCAGATTATCCGGAGACAGGGTCAAGAGATATTCATAGGTCTTTTTTGCGTCTTCATATTTTTGAGCCATGACGAGTTTCTTGGCATACATGAGCCTGATCTGCTCCTTGTTTGCCATGCGGGCTGCGATCTGGAATTCCTTGAGCGAGAGTTCATCGTGCCGGGTGATTTCTTTCCCCAGATGTTCCCTGCTCTTGCCGGTCGCGTTCACAAGAAGTCTTTTTTTCTGTTGCGCCAGAACCGTGTGAACAACTCCCAGGTTGAAATGTATTTCAGAGTAATCAGGGGCATATTTCTGGAGTTCCTCGTATGTTTTCAGGGATTCCTCCACCTCCCCTATGGAATTATAGGCGTGCGCCAGTTTGTAATAGGTGGTAATAAAAGTCTTGTTGCAGCTCAGGGCTTTCTTGAAGGCGTCGATGGCAATCTTGTAAGCCTGATCGCTCATGGCGCGCATTTTTTCCAAAACAGGCGCCTTGTCCGGATTGTCTTTCAGGATATAAAGATTTTTTTCCCGCTCCTCGGCGTAGGTTTCCCCCATCTTGGAATATGTCAAGCCTGTATTGTTATATTTCGCCCCCTTGAAATACAATACCGCGTAACGAAGGCAAAGGAAGGATACGGGGAGAAGGAGAACCGTAATTCCCAGAAAGATATTGGCAACAGCGGGAGTGGGGGTTGGCAGTTTGAAAAACGAACCGCGCGCCTTTCCTGATGACTCCTCTTTTTTCTCCAGAGCCAGGGCAAACGCCCCGAAACCCATGCCCCAGATCGCCCACAGGTTGGTTCCCACGACAACCCAGCGACTGTTGGGAGAAAAGATGTTCGATAAAAAGATTCCCAGGATGCTGCACATAAAGGCTATGTTATAAACGCGCATCTCACCATCGCCGCTGCGCAACAATCCCTTCATGCCCTTGATGAAAAATGCGGCAAAAAAGATCATGTAACTGAGAAAACCCAGCAAGCCCGTTTCCGCCAGCAAATCCAGGAAACGGTTATGCGAATACAGCGTCACATTGCTGATATCGTGAAGGAAATAATCCGGAGTCCTGTAACGGGGAAAGATCAGGCGGAAGGTTCCGGGTCCGCACCCGATAAGAAAACTCCTGAAATCCAGCGGGGGCTTTCCCTCGATTTCATACCAGTTCTCGGGACCGGGACCATACAGAAACATATCCCATCCCCCGCGCCAGATGATCACGCGCGAAGCGACGCTTCGGTGAATGGTTTTGAATTTTTCGGGTCCTACATCGGAAGTGAATATCCCGAGCGTCAATCCGATCGCAAGGACGCCTGCAATCCAGATTCCCAGATGCGGAATGTGGATTTCCTTGTACCGCGCAAAAAATCTGTAAAGAAGGATAAAGGCAAGCGCCACCGCCAGGCTTGCGCCGCTGCTCGCCTTGGAATGCGCCAGGTACAGGCATATCGCCATCAGAAAAACCGTTGCGATCCCCACATATTTCCACAAATGGCTTTTCTCTTCCACGATCGAATAAGCCACGGTTAGAGGGAGGAGCATCACAAGGAATCCGGCGTAAAATTGCCTGTTCAGAATGGTGCTGAACATGTCATCCTGCGCGGATACAAAGGTCTGGAACAAAATCCCCATGGGAGCGTAGTGGTTCTCTTTGGTTACAAAAACCTTTATCAGGATTTTGAATCCGCCCGCGTAATGAAACAGTCCGAACAGGGTGGTTCCCAAACCCAGAAACATCCAGATGAAGAGAATCCGGTGGATGTCCCTTTTAACGCGCATCAGTCCGAAGCCGCAGAAGAACGCGCCCAGAAGGGAGATGTGAAACGCCATTTGCTGCCACCCCACCCAGGAGTAGGGCTTGCCTGCCAGAAGGGTGGAAACCAGGAGAACGAGAAAAAATATCCCCAGGGGAATAAAAAGGCGAAGGGGGAACATGCGGAGACGCCCCTGAGCGGCAAAGATAAGATAACACAGGAGAAGAAGGGGACCCCCGAAATGCAGGATGCTAACCTTAATTTCATCAAGGTTATGCGTATAAGGGGTGAACGCATAAATCACGAGCCCTAAATAAACAAAGGTAAGGAGATAAACGAACCATACCGCGCCGGGCATTTGTTCCCTGTTTTCCAAAGGAGCGGAATCGCGCCGGGAAGGATTATTGCGAGCCATAAAAAGTATTCCCTTCCTATTCGAGACAAATCCTGTTTTTTAAAGGAAAAACCTTTGACAGTTCCCTTTCTCTTGCATTTATAAGAATAAAGATATTTATTACTGTATTCTTATATGCAATGGCAAACATTTTTTTAACTTTGACTTCCAATATAAGTATGGGAGGAACTATGAACACCTCATCTTCCAGCATCACCGAGCTGGCGAATGCCCTTACCACGGATATAGACCTTGCATCGCCAACCGGCATTGTTCAGATTTTCCGGCAAACTGACGCCCAGATTTTCAACGGATGGTCAACTTATGACGGTCTCTGCGACGCTGCCTTTCTGAGAAGAATGCGCAAGGCGGTTGATGAAACCTCCGCGATTCTTTCCTTCAACGGAAAAAAGAAGGTCGTCATATCCGGCGCGGGAACCAGCGGACGTCTCGCCATGTTCATTTCCAGATCCTTCAACCGTATCGCGCGCCTTGCCGGCGCCGATCCCTGCTTTCATTACCTGATTGCGGGCGGCGATCTTGCCCTGATCAAGGCGCAGGAAGGGGCGGAAGACGATCCTATTACCGCGCAAAAAGAATTGGAACAAATCGTGGGGGATGCGGAAAAGGTTCTATATATCGGGGTAACCTGCGGCTTCTCGGCCGCGTATATCGCCGGGCAACTGGATTATACAACGGCGCGCGACAAATACTTCAGCGTCCTCCTGGGATTCAATCCGCCGGAACGCTCCCGAAACGTCAAAATCGAAAAATGGGATCGAAGCGTTTTCGACGTGGTTCAAAAAATCAAGGATCACCCCCGATGCGTCCTGATCAATCCGATCGTGGGTCCTGAAGCGGTCACCGGCTCCACCCGGCTGAAAGGAGGAAGCGCAACCAAACTTCTCCTCGAGGTTCTTTTCACCGCCGCCATGATCAAGGCGAAGATTCTCTCCCCCAACGCCCTGTCGCATCCGTTGAAATCCGTCGCCTGGGATATGGACAGCCTGATTTTCTCCATGCTGCGTCAGTATGAAAACACGCGCGTAGAAACCTATCAGCAACTTTACGATATCGCCTCCCTTGTGGAACACGGAGGCATGGCGCTGAAATCCCATAAACATATTTATTACATAGGACCTGATTCCTTCGGGGCGCTGGGGACGGTTGACGCCTCGGAATGCCCCCCCACGTTCGGCGCTGATTTCGATGACGTCCGGGGTTACCTGCCCAATGGTTGGCGGGAACTCCTGAACGCGGATAAAGACCTTTCTTCCGAGGGAAAAGACTATCAAATTTC
>JAFGFK010000134.1 GCA_016931135.1 Candidatus Sumerlaeota bacterium
GCAAAAGACTCCGCATCCACATAATCATAGGTGTCATACATGCTGGGGATGATCTTATCCTGAAAAGGATCTTTCGCCGGAACCGAGGTGAATATAAGCCACGGGAGTGGTAAGGGGATAGAGTCTTTTACTCGTGGGATTGATTTCTGCGCCTTTTACCATCCATGGCGGATAAAGATTGCAATCCACATGATAAGACTCCAATGCCGCAGCGATGACCTGGAGATCCGCCTTCACCCGCGACGCCTTCGATCACGTCTGCGCCTCGAGAAAATTGGGCACCGCAATGGCTGCAAGAAAGGAAATGATCCCAACGGCAATCAGGAGTTCTATCAGGGAAAACCCCTTGTGTGATCCGTTTGAATTTTTCATGATCAATCCCCCTCTATTTAATATTCGATTGTGGTATTTGAACGTCCATACATAACCTCTTCAGGATTGGACGGTCTTTTGATTGGCTCCTGGCGGCCTTTGATATGCTGAATATGGGTAACCCTTCTGTCATATTCCTTGAATCTTCCCTCCATAATAGCCGATTAGCCTGAAAAAAGTGACAACTTCCATCCCCTTGAGCGCACATAACCAGAATAGATTTTTCTTGATGTTCCTTTCTTCCCTTTGTTCATTCTGAAATGGGAGTGGATTGCCGGGATCGGGTGGCTCAATCCCCGCCTCTGACAGATAATCCAGGGTAACAACCTGTGAGGCTTTGCTTCTCCCGGCGTTTCTGCAAAGGTTTCTGGCGATCCCAACAATCCACGCTGCAAAAGAGGATGCATCCCGAAGTCGGTCTAGAATCTTGTATGCCCTCAGAAAGGCTTCCTGTGTGATATCCTGAGCCATTTCGTCTTCTCCCAGATTCATGAGCGCGAGTCGGAACGCTAGGGCGTAATAACGCTCGAAAAGGATTCCATAAGATTCCGTGTCGCCTTCCAGTACTATTTGAACAATTTCTTCATCTTTAAGATTTTCCCGGGATTGAGCCATGAACCTTTCTCCTTCTTCTATTTTATAAGAAACAGTAAAGGCGATTTGGTTGCAAATAAAGAAAAAAATGTTATCAGACATATCCTGATCCCTCATTTTCTACCACACTTCACGCTTTCCGGGCATAATGTATGGGTTCTCTATCGGGCTCATGGCAAACAGCTAAACGGATGGAACGACCGTTACTGCATGGCGAACTTTGGCGATGCCGGTTCTATCCGCCTCATGGATCGGAAGAAATAAGGAATTTTTGCAACCAACCACCCGCAACCCGCATTTCCCCTTTTTTCCTTGCAATTGAATCAAAAAAGTTTTGAAAATCCTTGTCTTTTTTCAATACTTGAAAAAGAAGAAGGTTTTATTCCTGCAATGAAAGGAAAAACCATACGTTATTTTATATTTTCGCTCATCCTTTCCGGCTTTGCCTTGATCGGCAGGGGAGAAACTTATATGGAAGTCTTGGAAAATGGCATGACCCTGATCCATCAGCGCACCCGCGCCAATCAGATCGTGGGCGTTGTCTGCATGGCGCGCACGGGTTCCGCTTATGAATCATACGATAAAAACGGCCTTACCAACCTGGTTCAATCCCTTTTGATGAAGGGAACAAAACGATATACTGCGCCCCGGATAGCCCTTGCCCTCGAAAGCCAGGGCATCTCCATGGATACCGATTCCTCAGAGGACTACGCCTCACTCTCCGCCCTTGCCACACTGGATCAACTCGATATGGTTCTGGAATTCATGTCCGAAATACTCTTCCATCCCTCGTTTCCCCCTGATGAAATCGAAAAGGAGCGGAAAAATATCATCGCCCAGATCAACCTCCAGGAGGACAGCAAATTCGAACTCGGCTTCAAAAATCTCAGGCAGCTTGTGTTCGAAGGCGATCCCTACAGCGCCTCTCCGGAGGGAACCCCGGAAACGCTCCGCAATATCGCCCCTTCCGATATCGCCGATTTCCACCGCAGATATTATCAACCCTCCAACATGATCCTCTCCATTGCGGGAGACGTTCCCATCGGAAAACTCAAAAAAAGTCTTCACCGGTATTTTGGAAAAATCAAATCCGCAGGGGCGCAGATTCCCTCGTATCACAAAACGATACGCGTTTCATCCAAAAACAGGGAAATCCGAAAACCCCTGGAACAGGGTTTCATCATGTTCGGTTACCTCGGGATTCCCATGAGCCACAAGGATTATCCGGCCCTTCGCGTCGCGTGCGCCATCCTCGGCGAGGGAATGGCGTCCCGCCTTTTTGCCAGGCTCAGGGATGAACAGGGGCTCGCTTATGTCGTTCAATCCCTTTATTTCAACCTCCAGCGTCATGGAGCGGTGATAGGTTACATCGGCGCTCGCCCCGAAACCCTTTCCGAATCAAAATCCGGTATGCGGAAGATATTCGAGGAACTCGCGGATCATCCCCCATCACCCGAGGAACTCGATAGGGCGAAAAATTACATCACGGGGAAATTCCTCGTCGCGCACCAGACCAATCTCAAAAAGGCGTTCTATCCCGCCTGGTTCGAACTCTACGGGCTCGGCGCCGGTTTCGATGAAAAATATCCCGATCTGATCCGCTCTGTCACCATAAAAGACGTACGCCGCGTGGCGCGGAAGTATTTCACCAACCCCGGCATTGTCACCCTTATGCCGCAAAATCCCCCGAAAGAAAAATAAAAGAAAGGAATAACCATGGCTGAATTGAAAATGGACACCCTTGTCGCGCTCTGTAAAAGAAGGGGCGTCATTTTTCCCGGCAGCGATCTCTACGGCGGCCTCGGAGGAACCTTCGATTTCGGCCCCATCGGCGTCGAACTCAAAAACAACGTCAAAAAAGCATGGTGGCGCGCCGTGGTCTATGAACGCGACGACATGGAAGGTCTCGACGCCGCCATTCTCATGCACCCTAAAGCCTGGATGGCTTCCGGCCATGTCGAAAACTTCACAGACCCCCTCGTCGATTGCAAACTCTGCAAAAAACGCTTCCGCGCCGATCACGTCGAAGAAAAAGATTACCAGATTTTCAAAATACAAACACAGGATAATGGGGAAGAGTGGAAGGATACCCCTCATGTCATTTACGCAGAAAGTAAAAAGGCCGCCAAGTCCTTCCTTTCTTTCTATCCGGTCTCCGCTTCCGAAGGAAGACGCATCCGCATCGAGGCTCTGGAAGGTCAATCCTTCCACGGCAAAAGATGCCCCGAATGCGGCGGCGAATTGACCGAACCCCGCCTCTTCAATCTCATGCTGAAAACCTACGTGGGACCTGTGGAGGAAGACGCCGCCACAGTGTATCTCCGCCCCGAAACCGCTCAAGGCATCTTTGTCAACTTCACCAATATCATGGACACCATGCGAAGAAAAATCCCCTTCGGCATCGCGCAGATCGGGAAATCCTTCAGAAACGAAATCACCCCGCGCAACTTCATATTCCGCACGCGCGAATTCGAACAGATGGAGATCGAATTCTTCTGCAAACCAGGAACCGATGAACAGTGGTACGATTACTGGGTGGAGGAAAGATTCAACTGGTATGTCCGTTTTGGCATACGGAAGGAAAACCTGCGGCTCAGACCCCATGAAAAATCCGAACTCGCGCATTACGCCAAGGCATGCAAGGATGTGGAATACAATTTCCCCATCGGGTGGTCCGAACTCGAAGGCATCGCGAACCGCACCTCTTTCGACCTCACTCAGCATCAGACATTTTCCGGTAAAGACCTCTCTTATTTCGATGAAGAAACGCGCGAACGATATATCCCTTATGTGATCGAGCCCTCCGGCGGCGTCGATCGCGCCACGCTCGCCTTCATCTCCGATGCTTACAGGGAGGAAACCGTAGTGGGGCGCGAACGCCGCGTCCTCGCCCTTCATCCCTTCCTTGCGCCCGTAAAAGCCGCCGTGTTCCCGTTACTGGCGAATCGCTCCGAGCTCGTGGAAATCGCACGGAAACTTACCTCCGATCTCAAAAAAGAGTTCTATACGGTGTATGACGATACCGCAGCGATAGGAAAACTTTACAGACGCCAGGACGAAATCGGCACGCCGTTTTGCATGACCGTTGATATGGATACCTTGAACGATCAGGCGGTTACTATCCGCGAACGCGATACCATGCAGCAGGAACGCATCCCCCTTTCCCGCGTCGCCGATCGCCTGCACGAAAAATTCCGTATAAATTAAGGATAAAAAATATGGCAAAATGCGCCTTTTGTGGTTCCACGATCATAGCCGGAGGAATAAAGAATGGAGAACTGACGTTCTGCAATCAGGATTGTTTTGATAAAGGCGTTTTGACGCAATGGGCGGATATGATTCCCGCTGAACTTGTTGAGCGGCAGGTTCGTGCGATCCACCAGGGGATATGTCCCAAATGCCAGGGCAAGGGTCCTGTCGATGTTCACGTATCGCACCAGGTGTGCTCGTTCATTTTCAAGACATCATGGAAAAGCACGCCGGGGATATGCTGCCGATCCTGCGGCATAAAAGGCAGGATAGGGGACATTGTATATTGCGCCCTTCTGGGCTGGTGGGGAATCCCGTGGGGTTTAATCCTGACGCTGGTTCAAATCATACGCAATTTACTGGGGATTATCTTTACGCCCAATCCCGCAATACCCTCCGAGGCGCTCTACCATTACGTCCGAATAGACATGGCTTCCCGCGAGGTTCAAAAACGCCAGAGACTAATATAATGGGGTCAGGCTATAATATTTTATAAGATTAGCGTTCTGTATTCGCACGCTAACCGCTTTAATTTCAAATTTTCATGTGAAATCTTATAAAATATTATAGCCTGACCCCATTCACCCCGCTTTTTTGGGGATGAATTCGGCGATCTGCTCCTTTTCCTCAAATGCAGCTGATTATTTTTTTATTGATTGCGGGAGCATGGATATGTTCTTATATCCCATTATAATAAAGAAGGCGCATTGAAATATGGTATATAATGTTTACATTGAGAAAGGCGAGGATTTTGGTTATATAGCGCATTGCCCCTCCATCCCCGGATGTCATA
>JAFGFK010000135.1 GCA_016931135.1 Candidatus Sumerlaeota bacterium
ATGCGGATCATCAAAATCACCGATGAATCTGAGGCGAAAGATACCCGCACCTTTGAACTCGAATGGGTCAATCCGGAAGACGCAAAGGATTTTCAGCATCTCCCGGGGCAGTTCGCTGAACTATCCATTTTGGGGGAGGGCGAAGCCCCCATCTCCATCACATCATCCCCCACGCAACCTAATTTGCAGTTCTGCGTCAAACGCATGGGCGTGGTGACGACAGCCATTCATCACCGTAGCGTGGGAGACGTCATCGGCGTTCGGGGACCCTACGGCAACGCCTTTCCCCTCGAGGATTTCAAGGGGAAGAACGTGGTTTTCATTGCGGGAGGCATCGGGCTTGCCCCCCTTCGCTCCCTGATCAATTACAT
The DNA here is from genome assembly GCA_016931135.1 of Candidatus Sumerlaeota bacterium. Taxonomy (GTDB): domain Bacteria; phylum Sumerlaeota; class Sumerlaeia; order MWCT01; family MWCT01; genus JAFGFK01. Next base: position 372 of record JAFGFK010000135.1, read on the forward strand.
GCTTCATGAATCGCACAGAAACGATTACAAGGATATAACCATCCTGTACGGAGCGCGCAGCCCCGGTGATCTCCTCTTCAAATACGAACTCGAGGAATGGAAGCAAAGAAAAGACGTCAATTATCAGGAAACCGTTGATCGCGCCGCGGGGGAGTACAAGGGACGCGTGGGCTTCGTTCCCGCGCTTCTGAGCGAGATCGCCCCTTCTCCAGATAACGCCATGGCTGTTACATGCGGCCCCCCCATCATGATCAAGTTCGTGCTCCAGGGGCTCACCAAACTCGGTTTCCAACTGGCGAAGATCGTGACAACCCTCGAAATGCGCATGAAATGCGGCATCGGAAAATGCGGCCGATGCAATATCGGAAAATATTACGTCTGCATCGATGGTCCTGTTTTCACGTATGAACAATTGATGAATATGCCAAAAGAATATTAGGAAGGAGAATGGATATGGCTAAGGTAAAAGACTATGACATGCCGGATGATCTCTATTATCACAAGGATTTTTGCTGGGTCAAAATCGAGGCTGATGATCTCGTGCGCGTGGGTATGATCGATTTCGCGCAACATGAGGCGGGAGACATAACGTATATAGACCTTCCATTCGAAGGCGATGAAATTCAAGTCAATGACACCTGCGGCAAAATTCAATCCGCCAAGTGGATCGGCAAACTCGTCGCCCCCATGAGCGGACAGATCGCCGAGGTCAATTACGATCTCGAAAGCGACGCCACGCTCATCAATTCCGATTGCTACGGAAAGGGCTGGATATTCACCCTCGCCCCATCCAATAAGGATGAGGAAGTCGCAAGCCTGATGAAAGGGCAGGATGCCCTTGCCTGGCTCGAAAAAGAAATTCAAGATCTCGAAAAAGGAAAAGCGGAAGGAAGGGATTATGCAAAAGAGTAATGCCTTCGTTGATGTTCTGAAGAACATCAGGGAACTGGTCGGCGCGGAATTTTATTCCGATTCCCTCGAGGATCGGCTCTGTTATTCCTATGACGCCACAATCGAGGAAGCTCTTCCCGACGCCATTGTTTCCCCCGGCGCCACCGAAGATATCGCCCGGATCATGAAATGGGCGAACGAGGCGAAAATGCCCGTTATACCCAGAGGCGCGGGAACCGGACTTTCCGGGGGAAGCGTTCCGGTTAAAGGCGGACTCGTCATGATACTCACACGCCTGAACCGCATCCTCGAAATTAACGAAGCGGATTTTTACATGGTTGTCGAACCGGGCGTCATTACCAATACTATCAATGAGGTGATGGCAAAAAAAGGTTTCATGTATCCACCGGATCCCGCCAGTATGAAAACCTCCACCATCGGAGGCAATGTCGCGGAAAATGCCGGAGGGCTTCGGGGACTCAAGTATGGCGTAACCAAGAATTACGTCATGGCGCTTGAAGTCGTGACGCCTACCGGCGAAATCATCAAAACAGGAACCCATACAGTCAAAACCGCAACAGGTTATAACCTTACGCAACTTTTCGTCGGAAGCGAGGGCACCCTCGGCGTCATCACTAAAATCACCTTGAAGTTCATCCCCGCCCCCGAACACAAGGAATCCATGATGGCGATTTTCAAGGATATGAACCAGGCGGCTCAAACCGTGGCGGATATCATAAAATCCGGCGTTGTTCCCGCTACCCTCGAATTTCTGGATCATATCACGATCAATGCCGTAGAAGACTTTGAGCGGATCGGACTGCCCCGCGACGCCGACGCCCTTCTCCTGATAGAAACAGACGGCATGAAGGAAGCCGCTATTAGGGAAATCGCAAGCGTCGAGGAAATCTGTAAAAAAAACGACGCCTTCAAAACCCAAAAAGCCAAAACCGAAAAAGAGCGCGAAATCGTGTGGGCAGCTCGCAGAGTCGCCTTCTCCGCTCTCGCGCGCGTTCGCCCCACCACCATTCTCGAAGATGCCACAGTTCCCAGAAGTCGCATCCCTGATATGGTGCGGGGCGTGAATCAAATCGCCCGGAAATACAACATTATGATCGGCAACTTCGGCCATGCCGGAGATGGAAACCTTCACCCCACCATTCTCACCGATGAAAGAGACAAGGAAGAATTCGCCCGCGTGGAAAAAGCGATTGAGGAAATATTCGACCTCGCCCTCAAACTCGATGGAACGCTTTCCGGCGAACATGGCATAGGCTATTCAAAGGCGAAATTCCTGGAGAACGAAGTGGGAAAGGATGGACTCGCTGTAATGAAAAGGGTAAAAGACGCCCTGGATCCCAATGGAATCCTCAATCCGGGCAAAATGTCCTTGTAAGAAAAATTACGTTTATTATTAATCGTCAATTGTTGCACTTGACGATATACGATCAACAATTAAAACAACAGGAGTTCCAAATGAGTTTTGTGCCAGAATATAATGAGGAAATCGTCCGCTGTATGAAATGCGGGAATTGCCAGGAAGCGTGCCCTGTGTATATCGTAACAGGAAAGGAATCCAGGGTGGCAAGAGGGCGCATCAGGCTTATCAAAGCCGTAATCAGGGAGGAGATCGAAATCACGGATTCCGTGCAGGAATCCCTTTTGACCTGCCTCCAGTGCGACGCCTGCCGCATCACCTGTCCCCCGGGAGTGCCTGTGAACGACTTGCTCCTTGCCGCCAAGGCCGCCATGCTTGAAAAAGGCAAAAACCTCCCCGAATCGCAGGATAATCTCCGCGTCAGTATTATACATGAAGCGAATCCCTTTCTTCAGAAGAAAGGGGAGCGCGGCGCATGGCTACCCCCGGAATATAAAACCCCCAAACCCGCGCCATACCTCATCCATGCAGGCTGCGCCATCTCATACTCTCAGAATCGCATCGGAAAGGCGGTTATCAGAATCCTCGAATCCATCGGACTCGATTTCACGCTTCTCGGCGACCTCGAAGAATGCTGCGGCGATCCTCTCATCCGTATGGGCGCTAAGAAAGAAGCCGAAAAACAAATCAATCGCAATAAGGAAGAGTGGAAAAAACTCGGCGTCAAGTATGTCGTCACACCCTGCGCCGGTTGCTTCAAGGCGCTCAAGGAACATTACTCCGATGCGATAATACCCCTTCATGTGGTTCAACTCTTTTCCCAATTGATAAAGGAAGGCAAACTCCGTTTTTCCAAACCCTTCAAAAAGAAGGTGATCTATTTCGACGGATGCGACATCGGCCGCCACGGAAAAGTTTTCGAAGAACCGCGCGATGTCCTCCGCGCGATTCCTGAACTTACCCTTATGGAATTTCCCAAAAATCGTGAAAACGCAGTATGCTGCGGCGGACCCCTCCTGGGAAGCTATCCTGATCTCGCAAAAAAAATCGCAGCAGGTCGCGTTCGCGAAGCGGAATCCCTCGGCGCCGAAGTCCTCGTAGTCGCCTGCCCTACCTGCCTCCTCAATCTCAAGGAAGGCGCCAGGGAAGTTGGCTTGAAACTCGACATCCAGGATATCAACGCCATCCTGATCCGCACCCTGTAGCAAGGAATAACGCATAATTCCCATGCTTCCCATTACTCCCATCCAATGCCGCGTGATTTTTCTATTGCCTTGGAATCCAGGATATTTTATAAAAATCCTTAAAATATTAAGGAAGAATTATTATGCAAAAAATGACAATGATATACTGGAAGGATGGCGATTTCTGGCTCGGAAAGTTGCTGGAACGCCCGGAAATAATGACACAAGGAAAGACCCTTGAAGAATTGGAGGAGAACATCCGCGATGCGTTTCATCTGGCGTTTATGGACGATATCCCCGATCAGTATCAATTAAAAGAAATTGCCTTATGAAACGAAAAGAATTCCTTAAAAAACTGGAAAATGCCGGTTGTGTTTTTTTAAGACATGGTTCAAATCATGATCTTTATATCAATCCCAAAACAGGAAAAAAGCAGCCTGTTCCCCGCCATTCGGAAATACATGATAAACTTGCTGAACATATCTGGAAATTTTTAGGACTTGATCAATAGAAATAATCCCATGTATGGCCGTTGCGTCAAAAATAATAACCTTTCCTCCTCTCTTGGGCTTTCTATCGATGAAGCCTTGTGCGAATCCGCGTCAAAAGGGGAGAGTTCCCCGGCTCTTCATCTTTACAATTACGCCCCCTGCGTCATCATCGGGCGTTATCAGAACGCCGCAGCCTGTCTTCGCCTCGATCGTTGCGAAGCCCGAGGCATAGAGGTGAACCGCCGCATCACAGGCGGCGGCGCGGTCTTCATGACGCCGGATCAGATAGCGTTCGGTCTCGTTCTCCCCAATGATTTCCCCGGGCTTCCCGGTACCATCCACGGCGCATTCGAATTCCTCGCTTCCGCATTTGCAAGAGCCCTTTCCGAATTCGATCTCGAAGCCGAATTCATGGGAAAAAACGACCTTACCGTAAACGGTAGAAAAATCGCAGGACTCGCCATATCTCAGGATAGAGAAGGCGTCACATTTTTCCATACCAGCCTCCTCCTCGATTTCGATCTGGAAACCATGCTCGATATCCTGAACCTCCCAACCCAAAGATTGCTCGATCGCGGCATATCCTGTTTCGGCGAACGCATGACAACTATACGGAAAGAGACAAATAAGGAGATCGATCTCGAAACCGTCATCGATGCGGTTCATCACGGGATCGAACAGGAACTCAAGATCGAACTTTTTCCCAGTGATCTTTCAAATGAGGAAAAGAAACGCGTTCAAGATTTATGCCGCGAAAAATACGAGAATGACGACTGGATTTACGCGATTCGCGCTCCAAAACGCCGCACCGCCTTTGCGGAAAGAAAAACGCCCGGAGGCTTGATCCAGGTTCACCTCGCGCTTTCCGGCGGCGCCATTGAATCCCTCATGATCACAGGCGATTATTTTTCCCGCACACGAGACATCGTCAAACTCGAATCCCTTCTCAAATGGACCCCCGCAAAAATATCCGTCATACATCAGCGCCTCGCCCAATCCGGCGCCGAAACCTTCATCCACAAGGTTGACCTCCCCACAATCCTCGATTTGATCGTACAAATCGCCCGCCAATCAGATTGAATATATTCATAATGTTGCAGAAAAAACTCAGGATAGTTAGAAGGATTTTTATAGAGTTTGACCCCATAGCGCAACCACTCACTCGGAAA
>JAFGFK010000136.1 GCA_016931135.1 Candidatus Sumerlaeota bacterium
ACCCCCGGCGTGGCTGCGCCCTGCAGGGATATTCAAGCCAATCCTGAAAAGGTTTATGAACATACGAACAAGGGCAACATGGTCGCCGTGGTTTCCGACGGCACCCGCGTTTTAGGCCTCGGCGATATCGGACCGGAGGCGGGAATGCCCGTCATGGAGGGAAAAGCCCTGTTATTCAAATACCTGGGAGCCGTGGACGGCTTCCCCATTTGCCTGGATACCAAGGACCCTGATAAAATCATCGAAACCGTGAAAATCATCCAGCCCTGTTTCGGCGGTATCAACCTCGAGGATATTTCGCAACCAAAGTGCTTCCGCATCCTGGATACATTGAGAAGGGAATGCCGCATCCCGGTGTGGCATGACGATCAACAGGGAACCGCAGCTGTCACCCTGGCGGGTCTCATCAATGCGGTGAAGGTTGTCGGGAAGAAACTCGGTGACGTGAAGGTCGCCATGGTGGGCGCCGGAGCCGCCAATATCCGTATCGCGCATATCATCATCCGGGGCGGCGTCGATGCCAAAAAGATCGTGATGTGCGATTCCAAGGGAACGCTTCACAAGGGACGCGCGGACCTTCAGGAAAAATTCAAGGAAAAATGGGAACTGTGCCAGATCACGAATGGCGAAAATATCATGGGAGGCATCCCGGAAGCCATGAAAGGCGCAGACGTTTTGATCGCCCTTTCCCAGACAGGTCCTGACGTCATCAAAAAGGAATGGGTGAAACTGATGGCAAAGGACTCGATCGTGTTTGTTTGCGCCAATCCTATTCCCGAGATGTGGCCCTGGGACGCAAAGGAAGCCGGGGCGCGCATCGTGGCGACCGGGCGTTCGGATTTTACCAACCAGGTGAACAATTCCCTCGGATTCCCCGCTATTTTCCGAGGAACGCTCGATGTGCGCGCCAGAACCATTACCGACGAGATGTGCGTGGCTGCCGCCAACGCCCTGGCGGAATTTGCGGAAAAAAACAAGGGCATTCACGAGGAATACATCATGCCGACCATGGATGAGTGGGAGGTTTTTCCGTACGAGGCGGCCGCCGTAGGCGCAAAAGCCATTGAACAGGGTATCGCAGGCGTTCGGATGACGCGCGACGAGATTTTCAAAATGGCAATGGATAAAATCAGCCACGCCAGAAACGAGATAGAAACCTTGATGAAAAAAGGCGTTATCCCCAAAGCGCCGGAGAATTAATTGCCTTGAAAGAAAAAATTATATATAACGTAATGTTTATAAGGACGGATTGATTTATTTTATCGCGTTGATTCAGGTGATTTGCATGCAGATCAAAACCGAGGAAGTTCTGTCTGATTTGATCCATAAGATCATCGATATCAGCGGAACGAATATATGGAAGTGTTACCAGTGCGGTAAATGTTCCGCCGGATGTCCCATGGTGGATTTCATGGAACTGCTCCCGCACCAGGTGATACGACTTGCCCAGATCGGAAAATGGAAGGAAATTTGCGAGGCGAACACGGCATGGATTTGCGCTGCGTGCCTGACCTGCAGCGTCCGGTGCCCTCGCGGGATCAAGATTGCCGAGGTCATGGAGGCGTTAAGGCAGGTTGTCCTCAGAAACAGGCTCTCCAACAAGCGTCTCAATATTTCAGAGGAGCGCATCCGGCGTCTTCCCCCGATCGCCCTGATCAGCGCCTATAGAAAAATATTAGAGTAAGAACTGCTATGGAGATATCTTATTATCCCGGCTGTACCCTCAAGGTAGATGCCAGAAATTTTGAAGAATCCGCAATAGATTCCTTCCGGGAACTCGGCGTCGTTCTGGTCGAGCTTGCGCGATGGAACTGCTGCGGCACGGTGTTTTCCTTCACAACGGACAACGTCATGTACCACCTGGCGCCCGTGAGGAATCTTCTCCGGGTTCGGGAAGCGGGAAAAGAGCAAGTCCTTACCCTTTGCTCTATGTGCTTCAATACCTTGAAGCGCGCCGCGGAACTTTTCAACAAGGATGCGGAAAAACGCGACAAAATCCTGAACATAATGAAGGATAAAGAGCCCCTTGCCTATGATGGAAAGACAAGGGTAATCCATGGCATTGAATTGATCCGTGATGAGATAGGATTCGATGTTTTGAAGAAAAAAACCGGTGAAAACCTGAAAGGGCTTCGCCTGGCGCCCTATTACGGCTGCATGCTGTTGCGTCCCGATGGCGTCGGGATCGATAATCCGGAGAATCCCCGGGCGTTCCAGGATCTGATCAACGCAATGGGAGCGGACGCCGTATCGTTTCCCTTTCAAAGCGAATGCTGCGGCGCCTATCAAACCGTGGAACATCCGGAGGCGGTAGTGGAACGCGCGCGGATCATCATCAATTCCGCGCGCAAAGCCGGCGCCGACGCCCTGGTTGTCAGCTGTCCCTTATGCGCATACAATCTGGATCAGGGTCAAATGGATGTGAAATCCATCGATTCAAGTTTTGAAACCTTTCCTGTTCTTTACTTTACGGAATGTCTCTATGCATCCCTGGGGCTGGGTTTCAGGGAGGAATGGAAGGCGCTGCATTATGCGCCTCTCGAGGGCGTTCTCGCCAGGATACGGCGGGAAACGACATCGAAGCTTATCGGGGCAGCCCCGAACAAGGAGTAAAATTCGTGAAGGGAACTCCTCCCAGAAAAATAGGCGTTTTCGTGTGCCACTGCGGGAAAAACATTGCGGGCGTGGTGGATGTCAACCGGGTGGTTGAGGACATCTCGCGTCTCGAGAGCGTGGCGTTTGCCATGGACTACAAATACATGTGTTCCCAGCCCGGTCAGGCGATGATCCAGGAAAAAATCAGGGAAAAGGGACTCGAGGGCGTAATCGTGGCTGCCTGCACGCCCAACCTTCATGAAGCCACATTCAGAAAAGCGGCGTCTAAAGCGGGACTGAATCCTTATTGCGTGGAAATGGCGAATATCCGCGAGCAATGCGCATGGGCGCATCAGAATGACCCGGAGAAAGCCACGCGAAAAGCCGTTGAAATCATCAGAACCATGATACAAAAAACCGCGGAGGATAAGCCTCTTTATGAGGGATCCATCCCGGTTTTGAAAAGGGCTATGGTGATAGGCGGGGGAGTTGCGGGAATCCAGGCATCGCTCGACATCGCCGATGCAGGCTATGAAGTGATTCTTGTGGAGCGCGAGCCTTCCATAGGAGGGCACATGGCGCAGCTCTCCGAGACATTCCCCACCCTGGATTGCGCCCAGTGCGTGCTCACTCCGAAGATGGTTGCCGCAGGAACGCATCCCAACATAAAGATTCTCGCCTGGTCAGAGGCGCGTGAGGTTTCGGGGTATGTCGGGAATTTTACCGTCACAATTGAACGCAAGGCGAGCGGCGTGGATTGGACCAAGTGCACCGGATGCGGCATGTGCATGGAAAAATGTCCGATAAAAATTCCGGCGGAATTTGACCGCGGCTTGGGAGTGAGAAAGGCGATTTATTCCCCGTTTCCTCAAGCCGTTCCCAACAAACCCGTAATCGATCGCGAACATTGTCTTCATTACGCAAAAGGCAAATGCGGAATCTGCCAGAAGGTCTGCGAGGTTGGGGCGATCGATTTCGATCAAGCCCCGGAGATTATAAAGGAAGAGGTCGGCGCCATTATTGTAGCGACCGGTTTCGATATCTATCCCAAAGAGAATATCGGAGAATATGGAGCGGGAAAGATTCCCGACGTGATCGATTCCCTGGCGTTCGAAAGGCTTCTTTCCGCCTCGGGTCCCACTTCCGGAGAAATCAGGCGTCCTTCGGATGGGAAAATCCCGGAAACGATCGTGTTCGTTCAATGTTCCGGTTCGCGCGATCCGGAAAAACACAAACCGTATTGTTCCAGAATCTGCTGCATGTACACCGCCAAACAGGCGTTGCTTTACAAACACGCCGTGCATAAAGGCAGACCTTATATCTTTTACATTGACATCCGTTCCGGGGGAAAAAATTACGAGGAGTTTGTAGCAAGGGCGCAAGAGGAGGGCGTGATTTATATCCGAGGCAAGGTTTCCCGCATATACCAATCCGGAGACAAGGTTACGGTTGTGGGCGTGGATACGCTGTTGGCAAAGCCTGCGCAGATCGATGCGGATATGGTGGTTCTCGCCATGGCAATGGTTCCGAAGGAAGGCTCGGACGATCTCCGGAAGGTATTGAAAATCACGGCGGATAAAAATGGCTTTTGGACAGAAGCTCATCCCAAGATGGACCCGGTTGGAACCACCACGCGCGGCATCTATCTTGCCGGATGCGGCCAGGCGCCGCGGGACGTGCCGGATACAGTCGCCCAGGCTTCCGGCGCTGCGGGTAAGGTCATATCGCTTTTCTCGCGCGAGACACTGTCCCTCGATCCCATGATCGTGTCTGTGGATGAGGAATTGTGCGCAGGATGCGGATTATGCGTTTCGGTATGCCCCTATGAGGCGCGGATACTCGATGAAAAAAAGAAGGTCGCCATAGTGAACGAGGCGCTCTGTAAAGGATGTGGCGCCTGCATGGCCGCATGCCCGAACAGCGCCTGTATCCACAAGAATTTCTCGAAAAAGCAGGTGTTGAAAATGGTGGACGCCCTGAGTTGAAAAATCGGAGAGGTCGGACCAGTCAGACCAATCGGACGAGTCGGATGGGTCGGACGAGTCGGATTGGTCGGATGGGTCAGACTGGTCGGATGGGTCGGACGGGTCAGACTGGTCGGACAGGTTAGAGATGGCAGACAAAATCAACAGCGGAGCGGTGATGGTAGTGGGCGGCGGGATTGCCGGCATTCAATCCGCGCTCGATCTCGCCGATGCGGGATTCAGGGTTTACCTTGTCGAGGAAAGCCCCAGCATCGGCGGCGTCATGCCGCAGCTGGACAAAACCTTTCCCACCAACGACTGCGCCATGTGCATCCTTGCCCCCAAGCTCGTGGATACAGGGCGTCATCCCAATATCCGGATTCTCTGCAACAGCGAGGTGAAGTCCATCGCGGGAGAAGTCGGCGACTTCCAGGTGGAGGTCGTAAACCATTCCACGTTCGTGGATTTGGAAAAGTGCAACGGTTGCGGGGATTGCGTTCAATATTGTCCTGTGAGCGTTCCGTCTGGTTTCGATGAAAAGGCGGGGAGAAGCAAGGCGATCGACCGCCCCTTCCCCCAGGCAATTCCGAATGTATTTTCCATATCAAAGGAAGGCATGGCTCCTTGCAGAATGGGGTGCCCCGCGCAGGCGAATGTTCAGGCGTACGTTGCCCTTGCAGCGCAGGAACGCTGGGCTGAGGCGCTGGAAGTGATCAAACGGAAGATACCCTTCCCCGGAACTTTGGGACGCATTTGCCATCACCCGTGCGAATTGAAATGCAACCGTAAGGACATGGAGGCGCCGGTTGCCATAAGAGACGTCAAACGTTTTATTGCCGATTATGCGTATGAACATCCGGATATCAGAGAGGAGTATCAGAAACTCAAGGAGGAAAGAAAACGCAAAAACAGGGAAGAAGGAGCTTCCTATATAGATCCATTTGTCGTGGATGATACCCGGGGAGCGGGATATCGCGTAGCGATCATCGGCGCAGGTCCTGCCGGATTGACCGCAGCCGCCGATCTCTCCGACATGGGTTACGATGTAGAGATTTTTGAGGAAGAAACGTCCCCGGGCGGCATGATGAAATGGGTGATACCTGATTTTCGCCTGAACAAGGACTATCTGGATAAAGAAATCAGGATGCTGATCGAGGAACATCCTTTCAGGATCAATCATGGAAAAATGTTCGGTCGGGATTTTACTTTGGCGGATTTGCGCAGTCAGAACTTCGGGGCGGTTTTCATCGCCATAGGCGCGCAGTCCGGGCAAGGTTTGAAGGTGGCGGGAAGCGGCGCGGAAGGGGTATTCCAGGGACTTGATTTTATAAAAAAAGTGAATCGGGGGGAATTCGACGCCGGTTCGCTGAAGGATAAAAAAATCGCCATCATGGGCGGAGGCAATGTCGCCATGGACGCCGCCCGCATGGCGCTTCGCCTCGGAGGAATGGCGGTGATCGTATATCGCCGATCCCTCAAGGAAATGCCAGCCACGGAAGAAGAAATCGGGATGGCGCGGGAAGAGGGAATCGAATTCGAATTCCTCACGAATCCCGTCGAATTTCTCGTGGAAGGAGGACGCATCCATGGCATGCGCTGCATCCGCATGGAACTGGGCGCGCCGGATGAATCGGGAAGGAGGAGGCCCGTCGCCATCGATGGCTCTGAATTCGACATGCCCTGTGATATGGCGATCCTGGCAATCGGGCAAAAGGTTGACGCCGCCTGCCTGGAAAAAGACAACCTCGCCCTGGAATGGGGACTCTTGAAAGTCGATCCACTCACGCTGCAAACCTCCCTGGAGAATGTCTTTGCCGGAGGCGATGTGGTGACAGGTCCCGCTTCCGTGATCGAGGCGATCCAGGATGGACATGACGCTGCGATATCCATAGACCGGTTTTTACATAAGGAAGATTTGCGAAAAGGGCGGGAAGAGACGCCTCTTCTCGCCGGAACGCCAAAGCGGGAACATTATGAAGCCATGCCGCGCGTGGAGTCCAGGCGCGCCCCGTTGAAGGAGAGACTCTGGAATTTTCACGAAGTGACGCTTACCATGACAAAAGAAGAGGCGGTGAGGGAATCGAAACGTTGTCTCAATTGCGGGCTATGCTGCGAGTGCATGCAATGCGTGGCAAGCTGCGGCAGAGGCGCTGTGGATCACCGGATGAAGGATCGCGTTCAAACCTTCCGGGTGGGCTCGGTCATCATTGCGCCGGGTTACGAGAAATTTCTTCCGCAAAAAGGCGGGAGTTTTGGTTATAATCTCTATCCCAACGTGGTGACCAGCATCCAGTTCGAGCGCATGTTGTCCGCATCAGGACCGCTCAACGGGCATCTGGCGAGGCCATCGGATCATAGCGTACCCAAAAAGATTGCCTGGCTTCAGTGCGTGGGGTCGCGTGACGCAAGCTGCAACCGCCCCTGGTGTTCCTCTATATGCTGCATGTATTCTACCAAGGAGGCGGTGATTGCCAGGGAGCATGCGCCGGGGCTGGAGGCGCATATTTATTACATGGACATACGTTCCTTCGGGAAAAATTACGAACAATACATAGAGCGGGCAAAAAGTGAATATGGCGTGCAGTACAGGGCTACCCGCGTTCCGCGCATGGAACAGAATCCCGTATCGAAGAATCTCCGAATCCGGTATGCGGACGAAGATTCCGGAGAGGTAAAAGAAGAGGAATATGATATGGTGGTCCTATCCGTGGGGATGCAGCCGTGCGATAAGATGGGGTCCCTGGCGGATTTATTTCATATTGGATTGAATGAATACGGTTTTGTGGAAACCCCGCCTTTCCAGAGTACGGGGACGAACCGCCCCGGCATTTACGTTGCCGGAGCCATATCGGAGCCAAAGGATATTCCCGAGGCGGTAACCGAAGCCTCGAGCGCCGCGGCGCGCGCTGGCGCCGATATTTTCGAGGCGCGCGGCGCGGAAGTTACCGAAAAAACATATCCGGAGGAAAAAGACGTCAGGGATGAATCCCCGCGCGTCGGGGTTTTTGTATGCCATTGCGGGACCAATATCGGCAGCGTGGTTGATCTTCCCGCCGTAAAAGAATCTCTTCGTAATGAGCCATTCGTCGCGTTTATCAATGATTACCTTTATACCTGTTCCCAGGATACCCAGGAGGTTATCAAGGAAAAAATAAGGGAGATGAATCTGAATCGTATCGTGATCGCCTCTTGTACTCCCCGCACTCATGAAGAACTCTTTCAGGATACCATCCGGGAAACGGGGCTCAATCCCTATCTGTTCCAGATGGCGAATATTCGTGATCAATGCTCCTGGGTGCACAGGGATGACAGGGAGAAGGCGACGAAAAAAGCGGTGGAACTCATCCGCATGGCGATTGCCAAAACCGCGCGTCTTTTCCCGGTTGCTCAGAAGGAAGTTCCCCTTGTTCAAAAAGCCCTTGTGATCGGCGGCGGCGTTTCGGGAATGAGCGCAGCCCTTGCCATTGCGGATCAGGGATACGAAGTTTATCTCGTGGAAAAAGACGCCGAACCGGGAGGCGACATGCGCGAGATATATCTCGGATACAGAGACGAGAATCCGCAACAGATGTTGAAGGACGCCATGGAAAGAACCCTGAGACATCCTCATATACGCGTATTTTTAAGTTCAGAAGTGGCGGAGATTTCCGGATACGTGGGCAATTTTACAAGCAGGATCAGAACCCTGGAAGGTTTCGAGGAGATTCAACATGGAGTTGTGATAGTCGCCACCGGAGCGCTTCCCTATGAACCCACGGAATATCTGTACGGCAAATCCGAAAAGGTTCTCACGCAGCGCTCCCTGGAGAAAATGCTGTATGAAAATAATTTTCCTGCGAATAAATGCAGGGAGTTGGTCATGATCCAGTGCGTGGGTTCCCGAAATGACGAACATCCCTGGTGCAGCCGGGTATGCTGCAGCAACGCCCTGAAAAACGCCCTTGCCATAGAGGAAGCGTCTCCCGATACCCGGATATTCGTTCTGTACCGGGATATTCGGACTTATGGATTCAAGGAGGATTATCTTTACAGGAAGGCAAGGGAAAAGGGGATTTTATTCATCCGGTACGAAGAGGAAAAGCCTCCGGTCGTTTCGGAAAAAAACGGAGAACTCGAGATCGTTGTTACGGATCATATTTTGCGTCGCGATATAGCGTTTCATCCGGATTTGCTGGTTTTAAGTACGGGAATCGTACCGGGGGATAATGAAAAGATCGCGCAGCTTTTGAAGGTTCCGCTGAATAGCGATAAATTTTTCGTAGAGGCGCACGCCAAGTTGCGCCCCGTGGATTTCGCCAATGACGGCGTTTATTTATGCGGTACGGCGCATTCGCCGCGGTTTGTCAGCGAGTCCATCACGCAGGCTCAAGCCGCAGCCGCGCGCGCCCTCACGGTTCTCTCGCGAAAAACCCTGAAGACAAAGGGCATCGTGGTTCAGGTGAATCCACGGAAATGCGTCGGGTGTGAAATTTGCGTGGGCGTCTGCTCCTATGAAGCCCGGCGGTTCGATCCGGAAAAGGGATATGTTACAGTGAATGAAATATTATGCCAGGGTTGCGGGGCGTGCGCAGCCGCCTGCCCCAATGGCGCAACCCAGCAGAATCAGTTTACCAGCAAACAGATTTTTTCCATGATCGACGCTTTGAGCGCAAGCAAATGATGGAAGAATCTAAACGGAGAGATGATATGAACGAAAATTTTGAACCGCGTGTGGTTGGTTTTCTCTGCAACTGGTGCACCTATACGGGCGCAGACCTTGCCGGAACATCGCGCATCCAGTATCCCCCTCATGTGCGGATCATTCGCGTGATGTGTTCCGGGGCAGTCGATCCCACCTACATTCTCAAGGCGCTTCTGGAAGGCGCGGATGGAGTTTTTATCGGAGGATGTCATCCGGGGGATTGCCATTATCTTACAGGAAACTACAAGGCGCGGAGAAAAATCGTTCTCATGAAATCTATCCTCGAAACCCTCGGTTTGGAGCCTGAAAGACTTTGGTTCCGGTGGATATCCGCTTCCGAAGGGCAGAAATTCGCGGATACCATGACGGAAATTTCCGATGAAATAAAAAAACTGGGAGCCAACCGCATGAAGGAGTTCTGGAATGTCTGAAACAAAACAAGAAAGCGAATATAAAATACTGGAGGTGAAAAACGGCGACCTCACCGGCGCCATCCAATCCTTTGTCGCCGAGCTCCTTGTTCAGAAAAAAGCGGCTTCGGTTCTCATTCCCCAGAGAACGCCCTCGGGCGATATGACGTTTCCCGCCCTGATCTCGGATCCGGCTAAACTGGCAGCCGATCCGATCGCGCCGGTTTTACCCGTTGCCACCGCCTCCCTTGTGATGACTCTTACCAGAGAAGGACCTCTTTCCCAGGCTGTTATTGTATTCATGCGGAATTGCCAGAT
>JAFGFK010000137.1 GCA_016931135.1 Candidatus Sumerlaeota bacterium
CTATTGATAGGGGAAAGCCCGTCTTCGTGACGCCTTCGGCGCCACTTCGACGCGGCAGTCTTCGTTCTCCGCTTCGCTGCGAACGAAGACTGGTGGAGTGGAAGGGATTCGAACCCTCGACCTCAGCGTTGCGAACGCCGCGCTCTCCCAGCTGAGCTACCACCCCACTGTCAACAAAACTGATTTATATCTGCATTGCCCATCACGGCAAAGTCAAGGAAGAAAAATCTCTCTCTTTTTATAAATACGGTTTAAAAAGAAGTTTTTAAACCGGAAAGGTGTTTTTGCGCCCTGTCAATATGTTTCTGATCGCCCACCGCCTGGCTCAATTCCAGTACCCGTTCCCATGTTTCTATCGCCTTTGCCCTCCAGGAAGGCCTTTTCTCATAGACAATGGCGAGATTGTTGTATGCGGGAAGATAATCCGGATCGATCTTCAGGGCTTCCACATATTTTTCCACCGCCTTTTCATAATCGCCCTGCCTCATTAATTCCACCGCCCTGCGGCAGTGTTCATCAACCTGATCCTTGACGGATTTCGCCGCTGCAGGCATGGGTATGAGCGAATCTGTCGCAACGGCAGGGGCGTCCGGCGCTGCGGGAGCAGGGGCGGGTTGTTTGACAACAGGCGCTGCCGAAGCGGCTTTCCGTTGAGATGCGTTCTCGGAAGCGACAGACGGCGGCGTGGCGGGTTTGCGTATCAGGGGCTCCTCTATAGAAATATTCTTGATCAAATATTCCTTCAGGGCAAGGGATTGTTTCAGTAAATCCGCCTCGGAACCGGTAATGATGTCGAATATTTTATCCAGCTTCGATACATTCAGTATATCCATAACGCCCGATGAAGGGGCTACAAGCACCAGTCGCGCCTTGTTTTTGTTCGATGTCACCTTGAGCCCTACCAAGACTCCCAAACCGGCGCTGTCAATAAAATCAACCGAGCATAAATCGGAATACACCTGATTGATTCCTTTATCGATCAAGGGCATGACGGCATTCTTGATGGAATCGCATACATCCAAAACGACGCGCCCTAAAATCTCGATGTAAAGATTGTTATTCGCTCTGTAAATGTTGATTTCCATTCCTCTGTCGCCCCCTTTTCTGGATAAATAATATTTTATTCCAAAGGTTCCGCTCGATCCGGCAGTAATTCAGGGATACTGTCCGTAACAGGGTAACGCACCCGGCATGTATGACAGATCAGGATATCTTTTTCTTCCCTGTATTCCAGGCGCCCTTTGCATTTGGGACACGCCAGAATTTCCAACAGGTCCTTGCTGAGCATAATGATATACCTCGAATGCTTGATCGCGAGAATTTATCCCCCGGTTGGGGGCGCCCCAACGGGTTTTTTCTCCGGTTCCTTCCATATTGTATCCAGGTCCACCAGGATACCCTCCACCAGGGCAATGACATTGATCCACGCATAGACATCCTCAACGCCTTCGCGTTCTTTTATTGTACTGACGCTCAGTGAATCCAATTCGTATGTACGCGGCAGATGGGTCACTTCGTAAAGGAAATTGGTGACATTCAGGTTTGATCCCGTGAAGCGAAATCGAATGGGGGCCCCATGCCCCAGGAAATCGCCGAGCAAGGTGGTCGGATGCGCCCCTTTGGAAGCAACGCTTTTTCCACTGAAGCTCATTCCCGAAATGCCCCCCATAGCCTCTTCCTCGAAAAATCGGTCGTCCATGCCCCTTTCCCGCACCGGAGGCGTTGGAGCGGCAGGCTGCCCTTCAGGCGTTTCCTCAGGTTTCACCACGCTTCTTATCTCGGTAAAATCATTCAAAACAACTTCCGTTATGTCTTCGAGTTTATTTTTCTCGGCGATCTTGACAAGATCGGTCAAGGCGTATAATTGATGATTCAATTTGATTAAAAAATCATCGGGAAATGTCATCCTGATAATATCCTGAATCTCCACATCCGTCAGCTTGATGTCTTTCGGTTTTTCCTTTATGATCAGTCTGTAATGACAATATCGGTTGATAAAGGGAACATAAGGTCCATATCCCTTCAAACCATCGATTTTGACCTCATCCATTCCGATTTCTTTCAACAGCTCCCCATACTGCACAAGTTTCTGCACCCGCACCTGGGGATTGTCGATGACCTTTAATATACTATTGATTCCATTGATTTGCGAGATGATATCCCATAATCGCTCGGGGCGTTTCCGGATATCCTCGGGCAACTCCAGGGGAATGTTCCAGCCCTTATCATCCATAAAGCTTAATTTGACGTTTTGGGCGGCTTTCTTTAATTCTATCAATTCCTCGATATGTTGTATTGTCTCTTCCCGCCGTTTTTGAATGGATTCCGGTTTGGGATCAAGGTAATGACCTGGAAAGTCAATATTTAATTCTTTGACAATCGTCTTGAATTCTTCCTGGTATTTTTTATTCTTGGCTTGAAAGTTTTCTATAATCTTCGGATTCTTGGCTTTTTGCACCAAGTCTTCATAATCCTGTTTGGACTTGCCCCATTCCCTCACGATTTCTTCGTACTGCTTCGCCTTATTGGAAAAAACCGTGAGATGCATTCCCGCAATGAGTAATATGGTCAAAATTCCACCAATCACCATCTTTTCTCTATTCCCAAAACCAAACCTCATGATTAACCGCGCTCCTTTTATGGAAGGGACTTATTGTTTTCCTCTTTTAATTCAAAAAAACAATTTATTCTCATCTTGATATTCCCGTTTTGTCAATTAAAATTATACCATCTTTATAGACTCGAATTATCGCTCTTATCAAGAACATTCTTCTTGATTTACTCAACTTTTCCCGCTTAATATGCCTTATTATTGTTTTTGAAAGTTTGCCAAACTACTGTTAATTATAGCGAGGCGTTATGGTTACAATTCAAAATCCTTACGTGGTGATGAAGGATGGCGCCATAAAACAGGTCAATCCCTTTACCGGAACCGAGGTTTGGTTCATCCCGGGACGCGGAAACAAGCCTGATCCCAACGCCAGACCCAAAACAGCCCAGAAAATAGAACGACGCGCCCCGGAAGATTATTGCACCTTCTGCCCGACCGAATACATGAACACCCCCCCGGAAAAAGCGCGGCTCGTTCAACGCCCCGATGGGCGCTATGAAATGCTTTTCCAGGTCCCCCCCTCGGAACTCAATAAAACTCAAGCCCTTTTTCGCCGCATCTCCAATCTCTTCGAAATCGTTTCCACGGACTATTGGAAAAAAAATTATGACTATACCCTCTCCGAGAAAAACATGGAGTGGAAAAATCGCTACCTTTCCGATAGCGACGGCGTTCATCATGCCCTCCAGGTTATCCATCTCAAACTCAAACTCTCCAAAATGACCGATAAACAGATCGAACAAATGCC